>CAZBKU010000210.1:0-4246 GCA_964492585.1 uncultured Thermoplasmatales archaeon
CCTCTCGCTGCTCAGCGACCAGGGGTTCGAGGACCTCGAGATCCGGCAGACGCTGTTCGACGACCCCAAGGAGATGGAAGAACCGGCGCCGGTGATGGGTGGCTACGGCGAGGGCGGGTTCGTGGCGATCCGGGGTACCAAGCCAAGGTAGGCCCCCCCCCGGGATCAGCCAAGCCCCACGTCCAAGGCCATCATCACCACGAACCCGATGATCGCGAACGTGGTCATCAGGTCGACGTTCCCGCGGGACTGCGCCTCGGGGACCACATCCTCCAGGACCACGAAGATCATGGCCCCGGCCGCGAACGCCAGCGCGTACGGCAGCAGGGGCCGGACGATCACGACGGCCAGGGCCCCGAGCACGCCGGCGACCACCTGCAGCAGGCCCGAGAGCTGGCCGATGAAGAACGCCCGGGCCTTGCTCACCGTGCCTAGGCCCAAGAGCGGTACGGCGACCGCGATGCCCTCGGGGAAGTCCTGGATGCCGATGCCCAGGGCCAGGGCCATGGCGCCGGCCAGCTCCTGGCCGCCGTGCCCGATCGACCCGAACGCCACCCCGATGGCCAGGCCCTCGGGGATGTTGTGCAGGACGATGGCCATGGCCAACAAGGTGGTCCGTCGCCAGCTGGCCTGCAGCCCCTCGACCTCGGGTTCCGGCACGAACAGGTGCATGTGGGGCATGACCTTGTCGGCCGCCCATACCAGGCCACCGCCAAGGGTGAAGCCGATGGCTGCCGGGACCCATCCCCACCTGGCCGGGAACACGGCCTCCCCCAGGGTGATCGACGGTGCCAGCAGGGACCAGAAGCTGGCGGCCAGCATGACCCCGGCGGCGAACCCGAGCAGACCGTCGAGGAGGCGCCGGGAGACGTCCAGCCGGGTCCACACGAAGGCTGCGCCCAGGCTGGTCATGCCCCAGGTGAACAGGGTCCCCAGGGTAGCGAGCAGGACGGGATGGAGGCTAGCCAGGTCGACCAAAGGTGTCAGTTGGTCAAGGGGCGCCCTGGCCTATCAACCCCGCGAGAGGGACGCCAGGTCCGTCGACGAAGGAGGGTGCCGCCGGCCTCAGGAAGGCGCGGGGGTGGGAACCCGCAGGCCGGCGGCCGGGTGAGATCGACCGTCTGCAAGGGGACACGCCGGGAGGCGGTCCTGGACGCTCCCTGAAGCGTCTGCCCGCGAGATACGAGCCACGACGGTCGCGGGCACCTGTGGCGGGTGAACCCGGGGGTGTGTGTGCCTTGCGGCACGTCCACAGGCCGCTCCCATTGCCCGAGCCTGCAGACGCCTGTGGCGTCCTTGCCCCGGAGGGCAGCCCGCGTCGCGATCCGATGCGACGGGCGTTGGGTGCGGCAGGTTGCTCGAACCCGTGCCGACACCGGACGTCCAGGGCCTCGTGTGTCCCCTTGCAGGCCGGTGGCCTAGCCTGGTCACCGGTCCTTCAAGCGGGTTGCGCCTGGACCCACCGATGGGAACGCGTGGTGGCCCGACCCACCGTTCCCAGCCGTGGGCCTGGTAGGGTCCCCTTATCAGCTCCCGGCCGCCGAGGAGAACCATGGTGATGGAGCGACCCGAGCAGCCGCCGGTCATCGAGCACAAGCTCCCCTTCGACGACCGGGACCTGGCAGCCGCACGCTTGCTGGATGCCGCCATCGACCCCGGCAAGCTGCCTGCGTTCATCCCCGGGGAACCCTGGGGGCTGGCGGCCCTGGAGGTCGCCACCGAGATCACGCCCGCGCTCATGGATGCCCTGGCCGAGCTGTACGGGCTCGACGCTTGGGATCGAGAGAGTTTCCGCGAGCACTACCTGGGTGGCGCGCTGGCCGCCTGGCGCGGCGATCTGCACGTCCAGGATGCCGGGGACGAGATCCACCTGGGCGCCGTCGGCTGCCCCCTGTTGGTCCAGGCGCGACGGGATCCCCGGGCCTGCCACATGTGCCAACTGGTCCACGAGGCCGCAGCCCGGCACGCCATGCCGGGGACGGTCGAGGAAGTCCGCTTCGAGCGGCTGATCGCCCGAGGCGACGACACGTGCGAGGCCACCGTGGAGCTGGAGGATCGGTGACCCGTCGGTCGGCGGCAAGCCTACTGGTCGCAGGTTCCAAGGGGATCCATGGCATCAGGGCGCCGACCGAGAAGCGCGTCAGTGGCGCGGTGGCCTTCGATGCACCTTGCTTGGGGCCCATCGTCCAGGGCCGTCTGCCGGGGTGCGTCACTCGATCCGGATGACCTGGACAGGACACGGGGCCCGCTGGATCAGCTCCTCGGTCACGCTGACCTCCGGACCGGTGCCCAACACACGGGTCCCGATGACCACCAGATCGTTCGGTGAGAGCTCCTCGACGAGCTCGTCCACCACGGTCTTGGCGTTCACGACGGTGGTCTCGAGGCTGAGAGCGTGGTCCTGGGCCAAGCGGCTAACGTAGGAGAAAACGTCCTCGGGCGGGTCCAGCCCGTCGGTGGAGACGTGGACCGCGTGGAGCCGGGCCCCCAAGGCATCGGCCAGGCCGACGGCCCACTGCTGGACGAGAAGCTCCTCGCTGCCGCCCTCGATCGGGACAAGGACGCGGTCGACCAACTTGGGCGCGGCGGGCGAGAGCTCGTCGCCATGGGAGGCGGCCATCGTGGTTGCCTCTTTGGCGAACCTTCCATTTGTACCTGTGGGCACGGGTTCCGGGGGTTCGCCTCCATCTTTAAGTGGGGGAGGGCGACGGCGCCAGGGCGTCACCTGCGACCGTCGAGGTCCGGGTCTGCCTCGGGTTGGACCCATGGCCGGGCGACCACGACCCCGCAGCCAGCCCCACGGGCCACGGCCAGGGCGGTGTCCCCGAGCCAACCGGCACCGGGCCCGTGGCCGACCACGATCAGGGCCGCCGAACGCTGCCCGGCCAGGTCGAGGATACCCTTGCGGGCGGGCCACTCGGCCACGAGGCTCTCGGTCCGGGATCCCTGGCTCTCCCAGGCCTCGGCGAGATCATCCTCGAGGTCCGCGTGGGCCAGGATGAGGTCGCGGTCCAGCCAGGCGGCCAGGCCGGCCCCCCAAGCGGCGGCTAACAGGGACCCGGTGTCGGGGCCCACGCCGACCAGGATCGGGCCGGCAGCCTCTTGGGGGTCCTCGCCTGCGATCAGCACGGTCTGCTTGGCCTCGTTCAACAAGGCCTCGCTCACGCTTCCCAGGGCGGTCCGGTCGAGCCATCCCTTGGCCTTGCGTCCGACCAAGATCATCTCGGCCTGGACCCGGCGAGCGGTCTCCATGACCGCGGGTGCAGGGCCTTCCTCGAGCTCGTGCTGGACGACCCGGCGATGAGCCAACCGGTCGACGAGCTCGGGCTGCGCGTTGTCGATCGTCGCCCGGATCCCAGCTCCCCAGTCCAAGGCTTCGCTGCGCGCGATCGGACCGGTCTGAGCGCCGCTCTCGGACATCGCGATGGCCACGTGGATCTCCTGGGCGATCAGGCCCGCCCAGCTCGCGGCCATGAGGCTGCGGCCGCTGCCGTCGAAGCCCACGACCGCTTTCTCCGGTCGCGGTGGTAGCGCGTCGAGCTCGTGGTCGAGGGTCTCCATCCGCTCCCTCGTCCAGGCCAAGAGCTCTTGCTCGCGGGGCATGCCCGAGCAGGGATGTGGTCTCGCGGGCCATAAGGGGCATGGTTCTAGCCGGGCGCCACCGGGCCCGGTGCCCCTGGCGGTCAGCCTTCCGGAGCTGGCCAGCGCCTTGGTCGGGGGAACGCCTGGTTGTGGCGGGTCATCCTGGCCGTGCCGGTCGGCTCGCTCGACCTGGTGACAGCGCTCCGGGGGGACGGGTGCGCCCAGTCCAGGCTACCCCATGCCCTCGGGCAGGTCATCGACGGGCGGTTCGACGCCCTCCTCCTCGTCGTCGTCCCGTTTGAGCACGTCGACCACGATCAGGCCGGCAGCAGCCACCAGGGACGCGTAGGCTACGATCAGCCCGAGGGCGAAGATCACCAGGACATCCAGCACCGTGGCCAGGCCCGGCTGGGTGATCCAGAAGTAGAAGGCTAGGCCCGTGAGCACAGCACCGATGGTGATCCCGCCCCACGTCGCCCGTCTGAGGACCCCCATGGCATCTTCCATGGAGTAGCCGCCTGCAGGCACGGGTTTGGGGCCCCCACCGATCCGGCCGGCGGCGATGGTGGCCGCACCCAACGCGAGACCCACGACGATGGCCTCTAGGGCCGCGTAGTTCGAGGCCCAGTATTTGACGATGCCAGCGGCGACGAGGCCGGCGCCT
>CAZBKU010000210.1:4256-5254 GCA_964492585.1 uncultured Thermoplasmatales archaeon
GCGCCTAGCAGATCGAGCACCCGGCGTGGGAGCATAGCTAGCGATGACACCGCTGGCTCTTGAACCGCTCGGAACCCCTCGGGCTCACCTAGGACCTCGGCGTGGACCGGATCTCGAACCCGTCGAAGGTGCCCTCCGGCTCCTGCTCGTCGACCTCCATGTCCTCGACCCGCGCCCGGGCCGGGCCGGTCTCGGCCCACGCCAGGAGCTCGTCGACAGCCTTGGGCTCGCCCTCGAAGACGGCCTCGACCCGACCGTCGGGCAGGTTGCGCACCCAGCCCCCCACGCCGAGCTTGCTGGCTTGCTTGCGGGTGCTGTCCCGGAAGAAAACCCCCTGGACCTTGCCGTCGATGTAGACGTGGACGCGCTTCATGGGTAGGCCTAGGGCCTGGTTCGGGCAAAAGCTCTATCCCCGGTCTACCCCCGAGCCCACACCAGGGCCCTCGAGCAACCCAGGTCCTGGATGTCGTCCAGCATCTTCTGCAACCGCTCGCGGGGCACCACCATGGCCTCACCGTCGTCCCCGTAGGGATCGTGGAGGGTCACCGTCGTCTCGTCGGCCTCCAAGGCCACCACCCAGTGGGGGATCTCCTCCTCGTGGACCTCCTGCATGCCCACCAGGCAGTTGGGGATCCAACCCGCCTTGAGCGCCTCCAGGACGTGGGCCACCGCCGGGGCCTGCTCGACGATATCCACGCCGGCGTCGATCAGCTCGTCCCTGGCCATCATGCTGGACAGCTCGGTCAGCCGGGCGTCCTCCTCGGTCAAGAAGGAGGTCAAGAGGTCGTGGGGGATCGTCGGGTAGGCCTCGTTGAAGATCCTGAGCTCGTAGCCCCGGTCGAGGTAGGGGAGCGAGAGCCCGAACGCGTCGGTGCCACCCAGGCCGATCAAGCACGTCCGCCGCCAGACCTCGAACTCGGCCACCCGGGAGAGCTCGAAGGGGTCCCGGTCGATGGCCGCGCAGGTCCTCAGCACGCAGGCTGGCCCGCAGCTGAACT
>CAZBKU010000211.1:0-5231 GCA_964492585.1 uncultured Thermoplasmatales archaeon
TGGGGTTCCTGGCCGTCATCGCCATCGTGAACGTCAAGTTCATGCCGGAGGTCGCCACCGCCGGGGCCGGCGCCGAGGGCGTCTCGGTCGGGTCGATCACCTTCGCCGAGTTCGACATCCAGGCCTTCAGGACGCTGTTCTTCCACGCTGCGGTCATCCAGGGCCTGGGTGGCGGGTTCGTGGCCGGGTCCATGGAGGAGGGCAAGCCCGTGGCCGGGCTCAAGCACGCCTTCGCCATGGTGATCATCGCGTACGTCGCGTTCCGTTTCCTCCTGGGCGGGTGATCGTGTGAAGGCGAACAGGAGGGCCAGGATCCGTCACGACCCTGCTCCCGACGGCGGTCAGATGATGCTGTTGGCCGGGTTCATCCTGGCCGCGACCCTCATCGTCTCGGTGGGCACCTACACCGTGCTCCAGCGGGCCGAGACCCAGGTGGTCCGGGCCCAGAGCGAGGACATGGTCGACCTGTTCCTCAACACGCGCGGCCGGACCATCGACTACTTCGATGTCATCTCGGCCGATGATAACAACGCCTCCATCGAGGCCCAGCTCGACGGTTACCTGTCCGGCCAGTACAGGACGGCCCGGTCGCTCTCGCTGGATCTCAACGCCAGCCTGGCCGCCGAGGGCAGCGATGTCCCCCTCGAACACTGGGAGAACGCCTCCTGCACCGGGGGAGACTGCACCGCCGGGGACACCTACGCCCTGGAGGCCCACGACGGATCCGAGGACTACAGCGTCTGCGTGTACGACGGGACCTCAGACGGCCTGATCACCAACGACGACGGCAAGATCCTGGCCGCGATCCTGTG
Organism: uncultured Thermoplasmatales archaeon; assembly: GCA_964492585.1. Lineage (GTDB taxonomy): Archaea > Thermoplasmatota > SW-10-69-26 > SW-10-69-26 > SW-10-69-26 > CAYXGD01. Next base: position 813 of record CAZBKU010000211.1, read on the forward strand.
GATCCGCGTCCTGGCCCCCCAGGCCGAGCTCGAGGAGGTCATCGTCATCGACGTACCCGAGACCACCGTCGTGGCCAGCCAGTGCGACGGGTCGCCGTGACCAAGCCGGGCCGCCAGCCGACCCCCTCCCTTTTTACCCACCCTCCCGCTGCCCACGTGAGATGCTCCACCTCGCGGTGGTCCAGGGGCTCTGGCTGTTCCTGCCGGCCTACGCCGCCAACGTGCTGGCGGTCGTCGTGGGCGGCGGGCCACCCATCGACGGGGGCCGGGTCCACGAGGACGGTAAGCGCGTGCTGGGCGACGGCAAGACCTGGCGCGGCCTGCTGATCGCCCCGATCCTGGCCACCGTCCTGGCCATCTTGCTCCACTGGGCAGCGCCCAAGCTGGCCGGCCTGGGGGTCACAGGTTTCGGTGAGAGCCCCTGGTACCTGGTCCACGCATGGTTTTTGGGCACCGGCGCCCTGCTCGGCGACATCGCCAAGAGCTACGTCAAGCGCCGGCTGGACAAGCCCCGCGGCGAGATGTGGCTGGGCCCCGACCAGTACGACTTCGTGCTCGGCGGCCTCCTGTTCGGCCTCATCGGCTCGTGGCTCACCCTGCCCTTCACCGGGACCACGTGGCTTCTACAGGCCCTGACCCTGGGCCCGTTGCTCGTCATCCTTATCTTGACCCCCGGCTTGCACCTGATCGTGAACGTGATCGGCTACTGGCTCGGCCTCAAGGAGGTCCCATGGTGACCATCGCTGACCAACTGCTCCGGACCGGCGCCTACAAGACCGGCGAGTTCACCCTTGCCAGCGGCAAGACCAGCAAGCACTACATCGACGCCAAGCTGGCCACCAGCGACCCCATCGTGCTACGCTCCATCGTCCAGCACGCCACCCCCTACGTCATCGGCCACGACGCCGTGGCCGGCACCGTGCTAGGCGGGGTCCCCTTCGCCGTGGCCCTTGGTCTCGAGACCGGGCGGACCACCTACCTGATCCGGCCCGAGAGCAAGGAGCACGGTACCGGGCAACGCGTCGAGGGCCCGCCCCGGCAAGGCGCCAAGGTTCTCATGATCGAGGACGTGGTCACCACCGGCGGCAGCCTCGTGGATGCCATCGAGGCCACGCGCGAGGCCGGTTACGAGGTCGGCCATGCGGTCACGATCGTCGACCGGCAGGAGGGCGGCCGAGACCTCTTAAGGGAGCAGGATGTCGCTCTGCACGCGCTCACCACCTTGAGCGAGCTGGAAGCCGCATCCCAGGAGGAAGACGCATGACCACGCGGGTGCTACTCATCGGAGGCGGAGCCCGGGAGCACGCCATGGCGCGAGCCTTGGCCGACAGCGGCGCGGAGATCCACGTCGTCATGAAGAACCTCAACCCGGGCCTGGCCGACCTGGCCACCAAGTTCGCCGTCGGCCGCGAGACCGACGCCGACCTGGTCGTCGAGCACGCCGGGGCGTGGGGCAGCGAGATCGCCCTCTCCGGTCCCGAGTCGCCGATCGCCGAGGGCGTCACCGACGCCCTGGCCGAGGCCGGGCTCAGGCTGGCCAGCCCCACCCAGGCCGCCGGCCGCATCGAGACCGACAAGGCCTGGATGCGCCAGCTCCAGGAGGACAACGACCTGCCCGGCGGCATCCGGTCGCGCCACTTCGACGGTACCGACGGCCTGGCCGCGTACATCGAGGAGCTCGGCGAGGTCGCCGTCAAACCCATCGGCCTGACCGGCGGCAAGGGCGTCAAGGTCACCGGCGAGCACCTCGACGATGTCGAGGCCGCCGTGGCCTACGCCGAGGAGGTCCTGGGCTCGGACTACGGTGGCGGCGAGGTCGTCATCGAGGAGAAGCTGGTCGGCGAGGAGTTCACCGTCCAGTGCTTCACCGACGGGACCACCGTGGTCCCCACCCCGGCCGTCCAGGACCACAAGCGCGCCTACGAGGGCGACGAGGGCCCCAACACCGGCGGCATGGGTGCCTACAGCGACACCGACGGCCTGCTGCCCTTCCTCAACCAGACCGACTACGATCGGGCCGTCGAGATCGTCCAAGCCCACGTCGACGCTCTGCGCGAGGACGGTCATCCCTACGTGGGCACCATCTACGGTCAGTTCATGCTCACCGCCGAGGGCCCCAAGGTCATCGAGATCAACGCCCGCTTCGGCGACCCCGAGGCCATGAACACCCTGCCCGTGCTCGAGACCTCCTACCTCGACATCGTCGAGGCCATGGCCGGGGGCACGCTGGACAAGATCGACATCGGTTTCGCGCCCAAGGCCACGGTCTGCAAGTACGTGGTCCCCAAGGGCTACGGGACCAAGCCGGCCGACGACGTCCTGGTCAAGGTCGACCAGGCCGCCATCGACAAGACCGGCGCCCGCCTCTACTACGCCTCGTGCAACGCCGCCGACCAGGGCGTGCGCACCACCACCTCGCGCACCCTGGCCGTCGTCGGCATCGCCGAGAGCCTCGAGGCGGCCAACGCCCAGGCCGAGGCCGCGCTCGAGCACGTCGAGGGCGACGACATCTACATCCGCCACGACATCGGGACCGAGGACCTGATCACCAAGCGCGTGGCCCACATGCGGGCCCTCGGCCGCGATCCCCGATGAGACGACCCGGCCACGGAGACACGGGGGCGTGGAACGCCCACGGGGGACGGCCGACGTCCTCCGGAGGCTCCATGACCCTCGGCGAACCCTGTGCCCCTGTGGCCAGGCTCCCCGGAGCTACCTCTCATGCTAGACGTTGAACCCGCCATCCTGTTCGTCGGGACCGCCGGCGCCGGCAAGTCGACCCTGACAGGCGCCACAGAGGCCTACATGTCCGACCAGGGCATGGACGTGCTCACGGTCAACCTCGATCCCGGCGCCGAGAAGCTGCCCTACGAGCCCGGTGTCGACATCCGCGAGATGGTCACCATCGACGAGGTCATGAAGCGGTACGAGCTGGGGCCCAACGGCGCCCAGGTCGCCGCAGCCGACATGATCGCCATGGAGTTCGACGCGATCCAGGATCAGATCGAGGCCTACGGGCCCGAGATCATGCTGGTCGACACGCCCGGCCAGCTCGAGCTGTTCGCCTTCAGGGCCAGCGGGCCCTACGTGGCCGGGCAGCTCTCCCAGAACACCATGCTGACCTTCCTGATGGATCCGGCCGTGGCCTCCAGCCCTCGGGGCTTCGTCAGCCAGGCCATCCTGGCCGCCACGACCCACTACCGGCTCCAGATCCCCACCCTCAACGTGCTCGGCAAGGTCGACACGCTCTCCGACGAGGCCGTCGATGAGATCATGGCCTGGGCCACCGACACCGATCGGTTGCTCCAGGCGCTCTACGAGGAACCGGCTACCATGGTCAACCAGCTCAACGAGGCCTTCCTCCACGTGCTGGATGACTTCGAGGCCATCGCCAAGATGGTACCTGTCAGCGCGGCCACCCTGGAAGGCATCGAGGAGGTCTACACCCTGGCCACCCAGAACACCGCCGGCGGCCACGCCGATGTCGGCCGCTGACCCGCCAGCCCCTGTTGACACGGGCCCCGAGCGCTTATCTTACCCCATCCCATCGGTCACCTCATGGAGGCTGGAAGGAGCTGGGGCCTGCTGGCAGCGGCCCTGTTGATCTGCATGGTGGTGGTCCCGGCGCCCGTGGCCGCCGAGACCCAGGAGCTGGAGACGCCCGCCGGCACGTTCTACCTGGTGGCCGACGGGACCCTCGAGGAGCCAAGCTTCTCGGACGACCCTTGGTTGATCTGCATCACCCTGACCTTCTGCATCGTCATGCCGACCCAGGAGCCCGATCCGGGCCACCAACGGATCCAGGCGGGTCTCTGGCAGGAGACCAACGGGTGCCCGGGGCTCCAGATGGAGGCCGACGACGTCGACGACGACGGGAAGGACGAGGCGCCTGACGAGCAAGAGGCCTGGATCGACCAGCGGGTCCTCTGATCGCCGCGGACCCCTCAGGCCGGGCCTTGTTTGCGTCCGTTCTCCCAGATGTAGAAGCCTTGGCCGGTTTTACGGCCGAGGTGACCGGCCTGAACCTTCTTACGTAGGATGGGCGCGGCGCGGTACTTGGGATCGCCGAAGCCGTCCTGGAGGACCTCGAGGATCGCCAGGCAGGTGTCCAGGCCGACGTAGTCGGCCAGCTCCAGGGGTCCCATGGGGTGGTTCATGCCCAGCTTCATGACGGTGTCGATCTCCTCGATGCCGCCCACACCCTCGCCGTAGGCGAACATGGCCTCGTTGAGCATGGGCATGAGCACGCGGTTGGACACGAAGCCCGGGAAGTCGTGGACCTCCACCGGGGTCTTGCCCAGGTCCTCGGCAAGATCCAGCACCGTCTGGGTGGTCGCATCGCTGGTGTCGTGGCCACGGATGACCTCGACCAGGTCCATCAGCGGGACCGGGTTGAAGAAGTGCATCCCGATGACCTGG
>CAZBKU010000212.1:0-5176 GCA_964492585.1 uncultured Thermoplasmatales archaeon
GATGCTCGACGAGGGCGTGGAAGATCCAGCGGTGGTTGATGTACTCCCAGGGGAACCAGGCCAGGAAGCCCAACGGCACCAGCCACCACCAGCCGGCCGGGGCCAAGAGGACCGTGGCGGCGAGCAGGCCGGCGGCCAAGAGCCACTTGACGACCATCGAGCGGTGGGTCAGCCAGAGCAGCCACCAGGGCTCAGGCCAGGCGCTGGACCCGTCCTCTGCCATGGTCCAAGATGGCATGTGGGCCACATCAAGGTGTCCCGGTCACAGGAACTGCGGGATGACCAGCGGCGCTAGGATCAGCAGCAGCATGGTGATCGTCACGCCTCGGCTGATGGCCCCGGCCTGGCGGTCGACCTCGTCCAAGCGTAACTGCACCAGGGGGTCGCGGGCCACGTAGTGCGGGGCCTGGTCCTCGCTGCTGGTAACCTCCAGGTCCCTGGTGTCGATGTCTTTGCGACGTCTCAGCGTCCAGTGGAGGCTCTGGCGGAACATGTGACCGCCGTCGAGCACCCAGAAGGGCAGGGCGTTGAAGGTGCCTAGGACGACGTTGATCCAGAACAGCCAGTAGAGCGAGTTGCTGGTGATCCAGTATCCGTCGCCCCAGTCGGCGAACCCGCCGGTGGGCTCGTAGATGTCGTGGAAGTGGGCGGGGAACGGCTGGATCCCGGCGAAGGGCATGGCGATGTAGAACAGCGAGCCCCGGGCCACGCCCTGGGTCTGGAAGGGGTGCTGGAGGTTGTCGACCAGCCCGTTGAGCTGCTCGGGCCCGGCTGGGTTGATGCCCAGGAACGGGACGCCCCGGCACGTGTCGGTACCGTTCTCGTCGGTGCAGACGTCCTCGAGCTGCTCCTGGGTGAACCCGGCATCCTGGTAGTACTGGTACTTGTCCAGGGGCCTCACGATCGTCTGCTCGGTCTCCCCCTGGTCCCAGTAGGTGACCTGGAGCGGTGGCGGGTCCTCGCCGTCCTCGGCCCTGTTGGCCTGCAGGACGTCCTGGAAGTCCTCGTAAGTCTGGAGGGTCTGGCCTTCGATCCCGGTGATGAACATGCCGGCTTCGAGCCCGGCCCGGTCGGCCGGTCGGTCCTCGACGACGCCCATGACGGCCACGCCGTCGTGCTGGGGCGCCATGGCCGGGACGAAGAGCTGGCTGAAGGCGACCACGCAGATCAGGGCCAGCACGATGTTGGGCCCGGGCCCAGCCGAGAAGAGGCGTAGCTTGTCCCGGAGCCGGGCGCCCTGGAGGTCGGCCTCGTCGGGCTCGACGAACGCTCCGATGGGGATGACGAAGAACAGCAACCCCAGCGAGCGGACGTCCATGTCGGCGTGCCGTGCCAGGACCCCGTGGCCACCCTCGTGGATGACCAGGGCCTCCAGGAGCGCGACCAGGCCAGACCCGATGGGGAGCACCGGGTTGACACCGGGGATGGCCAGGGTCTGCTCGAGCTGGGGTGGGTTGGCGGCCACGATGTCGGTGTGGGTGAACAAGAGCGTGTTCTGGTAGACCACCAGGACCAGCATGAGCGCGCCGGACAGGATGGTGATCGCCACGAAGGCGTCCGAGATGACGCCGACGAACCGGCCTTTGGCGAGCTTGTCGATGGTCTTCTTGCCCCACTGGGTCTTGAGCATGAGCAGGGGGCCCATGACCTGGAACCGGTCGGACTCCCGGTTGGACAGGAAGAGCAGGACCGCGATGTAGATGGCGGTGAGGCCGGCCAACACCGCCAGGAGCGAAACCATCTCACCCCGCCAAGGCAGGGTCCCGCTTAAGACCGTTGCGTTGGGGGGCCCGGGGGTCGGGTGCCAGCGACCTGGGGACCATCCCACAGCTACCGCACGGCCAAGGCCCTAAAGCCAACCTGTCGCGTGCACCGGCCATGGACGTCCAGCTCGTCTACGCCACCTTCCCCGACCAGGAGACCGCCAGGACCCTGGCACGGGACATGATCGAGCGTAAACTGGCTGCCTGCGCGACCTTCTGGGAGGCGGGCTCGATGTACCGGTGGGAGGGGCAGGTCGAGGAGACCACCGAGACCCTGGCCCTGTTCAAGACCCGGGCCGACCTGGTCCCCGACCTGGAGGACGCCCTGGCAGAGGATCACCCGTACGAGGTCCCGTGCCTGCTGCCCGTGGATGTGAACCACCCGCACCAGGCCTACGCGTTGTGGGTCGAGGAGGAGACCAGCCAGAGCTAAGACTGGTAGAGATGAAGGGCCCGGGAGGTGCCCGGGACCGATGCCACGTCGGCTGCCACAGGCACCTATGTTAGGGACGGGCGGGTATCAAGGCTCTGGATGCGGCATGCAAGCGTGCCCTCGGTGTTTGCCTCACGAGGGGGCACATACCGGAGCCAGCCCCCCGCTCCCGGGGTGCTTGGTCGACGCTCAGTCCACGACGTCGGCCGGTGTCTCGAGCCCGACGACCGGCACCGGCACCTGCTCCAACAGCTCGGCCGCGATGTCCAGCTTGATCCTCTTGGCCTCGTCTCCGTCGTCCCCGTCGCCCTCTTCCTTTGTCCCCACCGCCGTGTCCAGGTCCCACCCGGCCAACCGGATCTCGCTGGCACCCAAGGCAGCGGCCAGGAAGCAGGCCCGGTCGCCGTCGGTGAACCCGCCGAACCGGTGCAGGGGCACGGGTTTGTCAGGCGGGGGGGTCTGTGAGGTGCCGAGGACCGGACCGGCAAGCTCTGCGACCAGCTGCTCGAGCAGGTCCACGTTGTCGCCGTGGGCATGGACGGCCGTGGCCACGCCCCGGCGGGAGAGGGTGAGGTGGGCCCCAGGGGAGCCATCCAGGTCGGTGACGACCAGGCGCGGGCCCAGCTCGTAGCGCATGGCCAGATCCACGGCCGACCCGGCCACGATCAGGGGCGTGCCCGGCGGCTGGGTGCGCACGGCCTTGATGCCACCGGGGGCCGGGCCCAAGACGATCGCTGGGCGGCCGTCGAGCTGCTTGGCGAGCCGGTCGGGGTCGATGACGACGACCGCGCACTCGAGCAGGAGCTGGGAGAGGTGCGGGGCGGCCTGGGCATCAGCGGTGGTGTCCAGGCCCAAGCGCTCTGCAGCCAGCTCGTGGTGGGCGCCCGGGTCCACGCCGTCGGGTAGCCGGTCGGGTGGCATCACGAGCCCTCGTCGGTGGCGGGCAGGTCCGGCGGCCCGGCCTCGGTGGCCTGCTCGTCCCGCTTGCGGTCCAGGCGCTGCTGGACGTAGTGATGGCTCGACCAGCCGACCAGGGCGACCACGCCGGCGGAGAGCATGAACAGGAAGTCGCGCATCTTGAGCAGTTCACCGGCGGGCACGTTGCCCTCGATCCGGCTGGCCACGTGCAGCAGGCCCGTGAAGAACAGGCCGGTGGCGACCATGGCGAACGGCAGGGGCCAGTACCCCCAGAGGATCTCGCGCTCCTTGACGTAGGTGTCGATCACGCGGCCGGCGGCCACCAACAGGGCCGCTGCCACGGCCCACCAGATCAGGCTGGTGACGAAACGGATGGCTTTGCCTAAGGGGGTGGCTTGGGCGCCCAGGGCCTGGACGTCCTGCCAGCCGAACACGATGCCGCCCAGCAGAAGGGCGATGCTGAAGAAGCTGGTGAACAGGGTGATCCGGCCGGAGAGCAGGCCCTCGTAGAAGTCGGCCAACAGCTTGGCGATGGCGTCCTCCAGCTGGAACCCCTTGACCATGAAGTAGACGCCGACGGCCAGGGCGATGGCACCCAGGCCGACGGCCTGGTACCCCGTGATCGCGGCCAGGCCGTAGATGAGCAGGCCGATGGCCATGGGGACGAAGACCGTGCGTTGGATCTTCTCGTCCTCCAGGGCCCGCTTGATGACGTAGTAGACGCCCTCGATGTCCTGGTTCTGGCGGACGATGACCCGCTTGACGGCGTCGACCCGGACCCGCGAGGTGATCAAGGGAAGGATGAACTCGTCCTCGGCCCCGTCGGTGACCAGGATACAGCTGGCCGGGTCCAGGCTCTCGAGGACCTCGTCGAGCTGTTTGGAGAGGATCCGATCGCTGGTCGCACCGACGTTCCGGTGGCCGCAGATGGTCGCGATCTGGGCCTCGTGGCCCTGGCGGACCATGTCGTCGTAGACGTTGATGCCGGCCAACAGCGCGTTGGTGTCGGTGTCCTCCGGGTCGGCCAGGCCCAGGCCGATGGCGGCGTCCAGGTTGGCGTCCCGACCGATGATCGGGGTCGAGACGCCGGTCTTGACCCCGAAGTCGTTGTCGCGGTCGATGCACAGGACGAGGACGGCGGCCATCGGGTAGGTCGGGATGGGCACCCTGGGGTTTGAAGGTACTGGAACGGGCGCTCGTCCGCCCGGGGGCTCGAGGTCCCCGGTCCCCAAGGTCCGTTTCGGGACCATGGGGGAAGGGGAGCTCCCGGCCAGGGCTTATGCCAGGCGGCGCTGGCCCGGTTCCCTTGACCTCCACGAGCCCGTCACCGATCGATCCCGCGCCCACCGTGCGACCGTCCCAGACCACCCCCGACGCGAGCCGGGAGGACGACCTGATCTGTGCCGGCTGCGGGGCGCGGCTGGCCGACCGGGTGTCCCGGCGGTTGGCCGGGCTGGTCACCGAGACCTTGTGTAGCCGGTGCAGCCGCCCCAGCTACCTGGGGGCTGGACAAGGCCGCCGGTGAGGGCCGGTTCCACCCGAAGCACCGGTGGACCACGGCCGGGTCCGAAGCGCTTATGCGAGACGCCGGTCAGAGCCCGGTCGCAGGCTTCGGTGCCAGCGGTCACGGGATCGCCGCCCTGGGACCGGCCAGGGAACCACCTGGCCGGGTCGCTGGCACCGCGGCTCACCCTTGCTCCTTCAGCGTGGCCTCCGTCCAGGCCGGCGATTTGCAGCGCAAACAACGCTCCCGGGTTATGTCGGACCGGACCCTGAGCAAGCTTGGTGAGACCCAAGATGTGCACCACCACGACCCCGACAGCCCGCAGCAGAACGTCTTTGCCTGGCCACGGCGTGCTGGAAAGGGAGGCAGGGACATGAGCGAGCACGCCGACCGAGAGGATCTCTCCGTCGAGGAAGCGGTCAGCACGATCAAGGAGGCCCAAGGCTACGAGCTGCCGCTCCGTCGCCGCACCGAGGGGGTGACCTGGATGATCTGGGGCCTGGTGACCGCAGGGATCCAGCTGAGCTTCGACGCGCTCGGGGAGGGGGCCCGAGCGGC
>CAZBKU010000213.1:0-5149 GCA_964492585.1 uncultured Thermoplasmatales archaeon
GGTTGGCCCACGATGATGTTCTCTGCCACGCCCTGGAGCGGGTCGTCCTCGCCGATGACGGCCGCCTCGAGCAGGTGGTTGACCGTGATCTCGAAGGCTGCGCGGGCCAGGACCGAGGGCTTCTCGCCGCTGATCCCATGACGGCCGATCGGACGGATGGTGCCGTCAGCGGTCATGACGTCGGCCACGAGCATGAGGTGGCGTCGGTCCACGGTGAGGCCCTGCTCGGAGAGGGTCTTGTAGGCCTCCTGCATGATGCTGTGGCGTGCGGCCTCGATGCCCAGCACGTCGAAGATCTCGCGGAAGTTGTTGGTCCGGCTCCTGGTGGTGTCGACGCCGTCGACGATCATGACGGCGGCCAGGTTGGACCCTTCGGTGTAGATGATGTACTCCTCCTCGAGCTCGGCCTCGATCTCGGCGACCTCGGCGTCCTCGTCCTCTTCGTCGAGCTCGTTGGACTCGATGAGGTCGTCGACGATGCGCTTGGCGGCATCGCGACGATGATGGGGCTCCATCTTCTGCTTGCGCAGGATGACGCGCTCGATGTCGCTGATGCCCTTGATCTTCAGGCTTCTCAGGTTCTCGGAGATCTTCAGGAGCTCACGGTAGGAGGGCTCGTCGGGGACGACGATGAAATGGCCACCTTGACGGTTGACCTCCACATGGCGGACCCCGTCGAGGCTCTCGGCCAGCTCCTCCTCGGTGATGTGCTTGCGCTGGAGCTGTCGGTCGATCGGTTTGACGGTGACCTGGCTGGTCCCGAGGTCGATGTCGATGTCGGCCACGTCCTTGAGCAGCGTGGTCTCGATCTCGGTGGCCACGCGTTCGGCCTCGGACTCCAGCTCGTCGTCCGGTACATCGTACATGTGGATGGGATCGATGTAGACCTCCATCATCGGGGTGGACGGCGTCCGTCGCGCGTCGACAACCTCGATCAGGCGTGGCAGACCGAGGGTCACGTTGATCTCGGCCACACCCGCGTAGTGGAAGGTCCGCATCGTCATCTGCGTACCCGGTTCACCGATGCTCTGAGCTGAGAGGATCCCGGCGGCCTCGTTGGCGTCGATCTTGTTGTCCTCGTACTGGACCGAGGCCCGCTGGATGACGGTCTCGAGCTGGGCGCGCCGGGTCTTCGAGAGCGACCCGTTGTCGGCGTGGGGCTCGAAACGGGAGGCGATGTCCTTCTGCACCTTCTCCGGGAGTTGGACCTCGAGGTCATCGCAGAGACCCATGACGGTTTCCTCCAGGGTCGTGTACTCAGGGTCGTCGTAGTCGAGCTTCTTGACCTTTCGGATCTCCAGGCCGGGGGCGCTGGGGAGCACGTCGATCTCGCCGACGTGCTGCTTGATGACCTCAGCCAGGTTCGTCGAGATACCGTCGATCAGGGAGAGCTCGGCCGTGCTTGCACGCATCAGGTCGAAGACCGTCTGGTAGCCGTAGTCCCAGAGGGTCTGGGACTTGGTGACACCGATACCCTCGATCTCCTGGAACTCCTTCTTGGCTGCGTCCTCGTCGATGACCTCGTCCTTGATCCGCTCGGCCAGCGCCTCATCGACGTTGTCGATGAGGGCCAGGTCGTCGAACTCGATGGCTTGGAGGTCTTTTCGGGTCTTGATGCCCTCGTCGAAGAGGCTCTGGGCGGCCTCGGGCGTCAGGCCTTGGATCTCGAGAAGCTCGGAGAGCTCGTCGGGCACGGCCTCGACGGCTTCGAGCTCGGCAAGCCCGTCCTTGATCGCCTCGGCCAGCTTGGGCCCGATGCCCTCTGCGCCGCCGATGTCGTCCTGGCTGGCGGCCTTGAGGGCGTCGAGGGAGTGGAAGCCCGCGTCGTAGAGGGCTTCGGCCTTCAACTGGCCGATGCCGGGGAGCTCGCTGAAGATGTCCACGACCTCGTCCCGGGTCTTCTCCTCGGGCTCCTCGCCGTTGCCGGTCTCCTTGTCGTCAGCCACCCTAGTCACCCCCACCGTAGTCCTCAGGCTCGCTCATGTCGTACTCGTCCTGGATGTTGCGCATGAGTTCGGCATCCTCGGTGTCGTGGGTGGATTCGGGTTCCTCGAGATCGTCTTCCTCGGGGGTCTCACCCATCACGTCGCTCATGATCTGGGCGAGGTTCACCGCCTTGCCACGGTGGCTTCGCGTCGGATCGACGCCGTCCTCACCGTAGGTGAACTGGATGATCGTGTTCGCGGTGTTGCGCACGGTCCCGTCGTACTCGACCCGCAGGTCCTCCAGCGCGTTGATCAGGCGGCGCTGCATGTAGCCGCTGCGGCTGGTCCGTACGGCCGTGTCGACCAGGCCCTCGCGCCCGCCCATCGAGTGGAAGAAGAACTCGGTCGGGGAGAGCCCCCGCTTGTAGCTGGACTCCACGAAACCCTTGGCCTCGGCACCCAGGTCGCCGTGCTCGAAGTGCGGCAGGGTGCGATCCTTGTAGCCTCGCGTGATCCTCTCACCACGGACAGCCTGCTGCCCGACGCAACCGGCCATCTGGGAGAGGTTGAGCATGCTACCACGGGCCCCGCTCCTGGCCATGATGACCGCGGAGTTGTCCATGCCCAGGTGTTCACCGGCGATCCTGCCGGCACCGTCCCGGGCCTCGCCCAGGGTCTGCATGATCTTGAGCTCCAGGGTCTCCTGGATGGAACGGCCGGGCATCTGCTCGAGCTCACCCTCGTTGTACTGGTGGATCAGGTCCTGGACCGTCGAGATCTGCTCGTCCATGAGGTCGGCGATCTGCTCCTGGGCCTCCGGCGGGATGTCCTCGTCGTCGATGCCGGTGGTGAAGCCGTGGTTCATGGCCGCGCCGATGCACAGCCGGGTCACATCGTCGATGAACTGGCGGCCCGCGTTGGCGCCGCCCCGGCGGATCAGGCGGTTGATGAGCTCGCCCTTGAACGCGCCGATGCTCTTCTCGTCGATGGTGCCGGCGACGAGCTCGCCGTCCTCGACGACGACGTAGCCGTCGACCTCGCAGCCGTCTCCGGTCTCGGGATCCCACGGCTCGCAGTCCTCGTGGGGGCAGATCTCGGACCGGTAACGCATGTTGAGATCGTCGGGCAGGAGCTGGCTGAAGACCTGCTTGCCGGTCCAGTAGGGGACCCCGCCCTCTTCGGTCCAGGGCTCGGGGAGCTCCCCGTCGAAGTTGACCCGGGAGAGCATGGTGAGCACCGCGCTCTTCGTGAAGAGGCGTACCTTGTTGGTGAGCAGGAACCCGCCGCTGATCTCGTCGTGGATGCCGCCGATGATCGGGCCGCCGAACCGCGGCGAGAGGATGTGCTCCTGGACCCGCATGAGGATCTTGGCCTCGGCGCGGGCCTCCTCCCCCTGGAGGACGTGGAGGTTCATCTCGTCGCCGTCGAAGTCGGCGTTGTAGGGCGGGCAGACCGAGAGGTTCAGCCGGAAGGTCTTGCCGGGCATGACCCGGACCTGGTGGGCCATGATGCTCATCCGGTGCAGCGAGGGCTGCCGGTTGAACAGGACGATGTCCCCGTCGATCAGGTGACGCTCGATGACGTACCCCGGTTCGATACGGTAGGAGAGGTTCTCGGCGTTCAACTCCGTGACCTTGAGCCGGCGGCCATCCGGACGCATGACGTAGTTGGCGCCGGGGTGCTTCTTGGGTCCGTTGGCCACGAACTCCCGTGCCAGGTCGATGTTGTAGGGGGTGACCGTGAGCGGGACGGTGAGCTCGCGGGCCGAGTGGACCGGGACGCCGACCTCGTTGATGCTGATGTTCGGGTCCGGGCTGATCACGGTCCGGGCGCTGAAGTTGACCCGCTTGCCGGACAGGTTGGAACGGAACCGTCCCTCCTTGCCCTTCAGCCGTTGGCTCAGGGTTTTGAGAGGCCGTCCACTGCGGTGACGGGCCGGCGGGATCCCGCTGGACTCGTTGTCGATGCACGTCGTGATGTGGTACTGGAGCAGCTCCCAGAGATCCTCGACGATCAGCTGGGGAGCACCGGCGTCCCGGTTCTCCTGGAGACGCTGGTTGATCCGCAGGACGTCGACCATCTTGTGGGTCAGGTCGTCCTCGGACCGCTCGCCGCTCTCCAGGGTGATCGAGGGTCGCATGGTCACCGGCGGGACCGGCATGACCGTGAGGACCATGGACTGCGGTTCCGAGACCTCCGGGTTCATGCCCAGCAGGCGAGCTTCCTCAGGCCGGACGCGCTCCAGCCACTCGCGGATGTCGACCGGGGTGAGCTTGTGCCCTTCCTCGCGGTAGGTGGTGGGCTTCTCGAACTCGACCTTCTTCTGGACCTCTCCGCAGTAGGGGCAGGCGTCGCCACCTTTGGACTGGGTGTCCTTGACGATGCCCTTCTTCACGAGCTCCCAGACGTCCTTGTTCTGGCGCTGGTAGTCCTCGATCTCCTGCTCGTACTCCTCGATCTCGTTCTCGGTGGCCAGCAAGCGTCCGCAGGCCCGGCACGTGCAGCGCAGGAAGTTGCGGATGACCCAGTTGTACCCCACGTGGACGACGGGCATGGCCAGGTCGATGTGGCCGAAGTGGCCGGGGCAGTCCCCGACCGTGTTGCCGCAGGTCTTGCAGCGCAACCCTGGCTCGATGACCCCTAGGCGGGGATCCATGAGCCCCATGTCGATGGGGAACCCATCGTCATCGTAGGTGTCGGCCGTGATGATCTTGGTCGCCGACATGGCCCGGACCTGGCTGGGCTTCTTGAGCCCGAACTGGATCTTGCCGATCTTCTTGGGGGCGTTGGGTACCATCATCGGGATCGACCTCCGTGGATCGAACGGGTGTGGGGGGTAGACCGGGTCATACGAGATCCTCCAGGACCAGCTTGGGGTCCAGGATAAGCGATTTCAGCTCGTCGAGGAGCAGCTTGAACGCGTAGCTCATCTCGACAGGGTACACCTCGGCTTCGTCGCCGCAGGAGGAGCAGCGGGTGAAGCCGCGGCGGTCCTTGAAGGCCACCTGGCCGCAGTTCTTGCAGACCAGGACCTCGACCTTGTCGGACTCGTCTAGGAGCCTGTCCTTGATCACCATGGCGGCGCCGTGACCGATCAGGCAGTCACGTTCCATCTCACCGAACCGGAGCCCGCCGTCCCGGGCACGGCCCTCGGTGGGCTGCCGGGTCAGGATCTGGACGGGCCCTCGGGAGCGGGCGTGGTGCTTGCCGGCCACCATGTGGTG
>CAZBKU010000214.1:0-5145 GCA_964492585.1 uncultured Thermoplasmatales archaeon
GGGCCGCCTTGCCGTCGCTGACCAGGATGTCGGGGCGGTCGGAGCGCCGGCCGAGATCCTTGTACTGGCGGGCCTGCTCCGGCGTGGCCATCGTGTAGCGGCCAGCGTGCCCGTCCTCGGTGACGCCCCGGGTGATGAGGAACACGCCCTCGTCGCCGTCGGGGTCCTTGCCGGTCCACACCTCGATCATGACGTCCTCCAGGGTTGGGGCAGGTCGGGGAGCAGGGGGCGTGGGCTTGACGCTGGCACGGATGCGGCTGCGGATCGCGGACATGTCGACGTCCCACGGGTCCGGCTTGCGCTGCGGGTCGGTCTCCTTGTGACCGGCGACCGGGGGGTACCACGTGTCGCCGCGGATGCCCAGCGCGTCGAGGATCGCCCGGCAGCCGACGACGAACGCGGCTTTCTGGTCGTCGTTCCAGGACTCCTCGTGGCCACGAAGGGCCCCGGCGCAGAACACCTCGATGCCGAGACTGGCATTGGCCCAGGTGCCGTAGCCGTTGTGCCAGGCGGTGCCGGCTGCGAGGACGTGATAGGTGCCGCCACGGTCGAGGCCCAGGTTGGCGATGGGACCGGGCAGGTCGTCGCGGCCGTGATAGAGGAGGTCCAGGACCCGAGACACAGGCCATGAGGGGGTCGTCACGGTGTCGTGGCCGACGATGCCCCGGATGGCGGTCAGGGGGGTAGGATCATGGCCGTGGCGCTTCCAGAAGGGACGCTGGGACACGTCGCAGCCGGCGCCGCGCAGGATGTCGGCCAGGTCGGTGGCCTTGGCGTCGGCGCCCATCTCAGTCCCGGGCCCCGTCGTGGTGATCGCCGGGACCCCGCAGCCTCGGCTCGGACAACGGCGTGGTCCAGTGCTGTGACGCTCGGCCGATGAGCCCGCCGGCGAAGCCCAGCACGACGACAGTGGCGAGGGTCGCCGTGTCAGGGCTGAGGGCCGGGACGAAAGCGGCGAGATCCTGGGCCAGAGATCCGAGTAGCGCGGCCAGGGCGCTGGCCAGGGTCGGTGGGTGGCGGCGCAGGGTTGGCAGCATGGATAGCCTCCTAGTCAGGGGGAGGGTAACAGGCGCCGGGGATGTGGGGGTATGGACTACTTCCCCTTCTCGCTGGCGTACCGGGCCCGGACGGAGGCCTCGGCCTCCTTCTTCGTGTCGGAGTAGCCGACCGTCTTCCAGCGGCCGTTCTCCTTCTTCTTGATCGGATAGCCCTTCGACGTCTTGGAGCCGACCTTCCACGGCATCGTCACACCTTTCGCCACTCGATCTGCTGACCATCGTGCTCGATAAGATGATCATCATCGTGGCCCGGTGGCCGAAGGCACCAGTACCCGACGACCACCTCCCCACACCAGGGCCCCTCGCCTCGCAGCCACTCCACGATCTGCTGGTGGCCCTTCTCGGCCTCCTGCCAGGTCGAGTACCGCTGCTGGTACTGATCGTGGGGGCCGCCGAACACCATCGTCTCGAAGATCAGCGGCGGGTAACCGAGCGGATTGTGATTGATCGCTAACCAGACGGTCGACACATTCACGCCGTCACCGATCTTGGTCCAGGCGACGCGCTTGCGGTCCTTGTACTGCTCCATCTCCTCGATCGAGATCGGGTTGCCATCCGGGTCGTAGGTTTCGCTCATCGTCACACCTCCATCTTCTGCTGCACCGGCTGGGGCCTGGGCGGGAACGTGTGATCAGGCGACACCAGGCCCATGTGATGCTTGCAATACCCCACCACCATCGGGTCGAAGACCATCGCCTCCAGGCCGCAGGCGATGCAGGTCTCATCCCAGTCCCGGTCCCAGGCTCGGGTCGACGATCCCCTGACCCAGGCCCTGACCAGCCGGAGATCGGCCTCGATGGCCTCGGACAGGGACTGTTTCCTCAGCGCCGCCGCCGGGTGGTACGTGGCGACGGCGACCTGGACCGGCTCGGTCATGGTGCCGGCGATGAGCATCGGCCGGGACCGGACCTGGGACACGGGGAAGCGGGCCAGGTCCGGGCGCAGGGACGACACGGCCACCTTGCCGGCCAGGACGATGGCCCTGGGATCGACGGCGTAGGTCTGGGCGAGGAGATTGGGCCGGCACGCGTCGAGCTCGTCGGGCTCGGGGTCGCGGTTGTCAGGCGGCCGGCACGACACGGCGTTGGCCCAGGCCACCTCGACGCCGGGTCGGATGCCGGCCATGGCCAGGCACGAGCGCATCATGGACCCGGCCGAGCCGACGAACGGCGTGCCCTGGGCATCCTCGGAGGATCCGGGGGCCTCGCCGACGACGAGGACGTTGGCCGGGGTGGGGCCGGACATGGGGACCGGGGCGGTGCAGTGACGGTGGAGAGGGCAACGGGTGCAGGAAGTGATGAGAGAGCGGACCGTCACGGGTCATCCTCGCCCAGCACCTCGTCGCAGTAGTCCCTGAGGGCGCGGCGGACGATCTGGCCCATCGACCGCTCCTCGAGCTGGGCGATATGGGTGAGGTCGTCATACGTGGAGGCTGACAGTCTCACCGTGAACGCACGCTCGTTAGCCATGGCCCTCATCTCCCTCGCCGCAGAACAGGTGCGGCTGCTGCTCGGCAACGTCCCCGGTGCCGGGGTAGATGTCGGGCACCGGCTCGGACAGCGACGTCCGGCCACAGATGGGGCAATAGACCCAGACCCGGCGCCGCGAGGTGACACTGCCCGTCACTTCGCCCATGGCCGCTTCACCCCGTGGCGCTCGATCCAGTCGAGGAGGGCCTGCAAGATGACCTTCTCGGCGCACAGCTGCTCATCGGCAGAGTCCAGCCCCGAGGTGGTCTTGAGGCCGTGGACCGTCGTGATGAGCACGTCCATGGCGGCGTGGGCGCCGAGGCGGAATGCCTGCTTGTGCGCCTCGTCGGGGAGGTCGCACGCGGCCAGCATCCCATCGATGCGGTCGGCCAGCTTGGCCTTGACCTGATCCTCACGGTGGATGGTGAGGGGGTCAGCGTCCTCGTCATCGGTCATGTCGTCTCCTTGTGTCGGTCCCGGGCCAGCGCCCGGATCAGCCGCTTCGCTGTCACCTGGCCCAATCCGGAGACCTGGCGTAGGTCGGCCTCGTCCACGTCCCAGCTCATCGGCACGCCGCCGAAGTGGTCCAGTATCCGGGAGGCGAGCTCGGGCCCGATCCCGGGCAGGGCGGTGAGCAGGTGCTTGGCGTAGTCGTCGTTGGATACTTGTCCCCAGCCGTCACCATTGGGAGCCCCGGCTGCGACCAGCGACTCGTGCCGGGCCTTCTGGCTCCAGGCGTGCAGCTGCGTGACCAGGGCCGCGGTGTCGGTGGGGTCGTCGGACCAGTCGACCCACACCCCCCGAGACCTGATGCCCCACAGGAAGCCGCGCAGCTGGCGCCTGGTCACGCGGGTATGGGTCGACAGCAGCTCACCCTCGTCGGTCCAGCGGGGCCGGCCCTCGACGATCACCGCCCGGACGCCGGTGAGACCCTGCATCTGGGCGACCTCCTTGGACAGGCGCCCGTCGCGCATGGAGGCCACCAGGTCGCTGATCTCCTTTCGCTGGACGCCGCACAGGCCGGCCGGGCAGCCCCACAGGACGTCCGAGCCGTACCTCTCGGCCACCGACGACGACGAGCCCAGGGCCTTGATGGCCGCCGGCTCGGTCGGGGCGATGAGCACACCGTCCATGGACCAGCTGACCTCCAGGCGCGACATGGGGCTAGTTGTCCTGGGCCCTGACCTGGGCCAGGAGACTCGTCAGCTCCTTGGCCAGGAACCCAGCCGAGCCCTTGGGGATGAGCAGGCCGGCGATGCGGCTGTCGTCGGAGTAGGTGATGTCGCCGCCGCCACGCACGCTCTCCACCGGGTGGTAGCGCAGCACCGTGGCGAACAGGTTGCCGGCGCTGGTCATAGCGACGTTGGCCGCCACGGCGCACACCATCCCCGACGGGGAGCCGGTGACCATCAGGTCGGCCATGGCGCTCGGGTCGTTGGTGGGCATGTCGCCGCACGGGTCGGGGATCGAGCCGTCCGGGGCGGAGTCGTCGGGATCCATGGCTAGGCCCCTTCCTCGGGCGGTGTCCCGGTCGCCGGCTGCCAGCCACCCACACCCAGGAGATAGGTGAGGGCAAAATCCGTCACCGGGGAAGCGACCATCTCCTCACGCTCCCGGTCCTTGACCGTGCTGATCCGATAGTCGCCCGGCCCGGGCTTATTCAGGTACAGCACCGTGTCGCAGGCGTGGCCCAGGTGCTTCTGGCCGTCGGGCTTGACCCCGTACGCCTGATACATCTGCATGTCCTGGGACTGGCGCTCGCGGTAGTGCAGCTCCTTGGCGTTGGCGGCGAGGTACACGTGCCCGGGGGCGTACAGATACAGCCCCACGAACACGTCGTAGAGCTTGTTGATGGTCTGCCAGTCGGTCTGGCCGTCGAACGGGTTGGCCCACTCCTTGGAGCCCTTGGCCTTGGCCTCCTCGATGAGCTTGCGGTGCTCGAGGAAGTGGTCGGCTGCGCCCTCGCCGAACACCTCGCGGGAGAAGTAGTTCTGCACCTCCGACCAGGCCTTGGTGACGTTGTCGATCACCAGCCAGTCGTGCGGGCCCATCTCGGCGGTCCACTTGCGCAGGCAGTCGACGTATTCGGGCCACTCCCTGGGCGCGTGCCACGTGACCCGGTCGCTGTGGGCCTTGAAGCGATCCGATGCGAGGAACCGCGGGACGGTCAGGTCCGTGTCGAGGATGTAGAAGTGGGCGTCGGTGTGGGACAGGATCGTCCAGTAGGCGTAGGTCTTGCCGGCGCCGTAGGAGCCCATGACGACGACGCGCTCGCCCAGCGGATGGTCGGGGTCGGGACGGATCAGCAACGGTGCTCAGTCCTCCTCGTGGCTCAACTCGACAGGTTTCGGCACTCCAGGCTGGTTCCAGTACAGGCCATTGGTGCCATCGCAGTAGACCCTTGCGCGTTGCCTCATAGGGCCCTCGGAGTCGGTGGTGGCGCGTACGGAGGAGCCGCCGCCGTTGGTGGGCCCCTGAGCAGGGGGGCATTTGCCGGTGGGCTTGACGACCTTGCGTGCAAGGCCAGGCATCTGGGACTCAGTCCTCCTCTCGGGCGGCTTTTACGTATTCGTACGACTTGGTCACGCGGTACTTGTCCAAGACCCCGTCGCCCTCCA
>CAZBKU010000215.1:0-666 GCA_964492585.1 uncultured Thermoplasmatales archaeon
CTCTCCGGATCTCCAGCTCGCGGCTCGGGTCACGCATGATACCCCCCCTATGAAGTATGGGCTTGTGAACCTTGGGTCTATATCCCCGAGGCGGCTCTTCTCAGCCAGCCGACCCCCACAGCGAAGCGGCTGGCTGAGACGCCGCCCGACCGCTTCATCACCGCGCCAGAGCGGCCGGGCAAGGTCCTCAGGTCCCGCTCTTCCGTCACCGGAGCGCATCGGGACCTGAGGAGAGCACGAGCCCGACGCGACCGTGCGCGGGCTCGTACGTATCGAGAGGTCCGATCATCGCTGGACCACCGGACCTCGGGCCCGGATAGCACGTGGCAGACACCACACGCGTAGCGATCGGCTCACGAGCCCCACGGGTCCAAGGCCTCGGTCTCGGCTGAACGGCTAGCCCAGGGGATCCTGGATCGCTGGTCTCGCCCACCGCAGGACCGGGCCAACCCCACGATCCACCTTGTTCCTCCGCGCCTCCCGGGTCCCCGCGGTTCGAGTCGTCGATCCCATCGGCCCGTTACCCTCTTATGCCCCGTGACCTTCGCTCACGCGATGAGCGACCACGAACGGCCCCGGGGCACCCGGGACTTCCGGCCAGAAGAGATGGCCCGGCGTCGGGCTCTCCAGGACGAGCTGCGCGCCGTGCTGGAGCGGTTCGGGTAC
>CAZBKU010000215.1:676-5096 GCA_964492585.1 uncultured Thermoplasmatales archaeon
AGGTCCAGACCCCGACGTTCGAGCACCTGGAGCTGTTCACCGAGAAGAGCGGCGAGGCCGTCGTCGACCAGCTCTACGCGTTCCAGGATAAGAGCGAGCGCGATCTGACGCTGCGCCCGGAGCTGACCGCGCCGGTCATCCGCTTCTACAACAGCGAGCTGATCGCCGACCCGAAGCCGCTGCGCTTGCACTACTTCGGCAACTGCTTCCGGTACGAGCGCCCCCAGTCCGGTCGCTACCGGGAGTTCTGGCAGGTCGGCCTGGAACTGATCGGTGCCGACGGGCCGGCGGCCGACGCCGAGGTCATCGCGGCAGCCAACGCATGCATCGAGGCCGCCGAGGTCCCAAGCTTCGAGCTGCGGGTCGGCCACATCGGCCTGCTGCAGATGCTCGTCGACCGGCTGCCGTGCGACGAGGAGACCAAGCAGGCCACCTACCGGCTGGTCGACAAGGACGACCCGGAGCTTGTCGCCCACCTGGAAGGCACCGGCGCCGAGCCGGTGCTGGTCCACGCGATCGAGACCGTGGCGACCTTCGAGGTCCCCGTCGACCTGACCGGCGGCCCCGAGTCCGTCCAGGAACAGCTGGACAAGGTGCTGGATCCGGTCCGCCACGCCCTCGACGGGCTGGGGCTCGACGACGAGGCAGCCGGGACCGCCAGCGACCACCTGACCTACGTCACAGAGACCATCGGTCTGCTGTCGGCCTACGGGGTCGACGAGCTGACCCTGGACCTGGGCGTGGCCCGAGGCCTGGACTACTACACCGGGGTCGTCTTCGAGTTCGAGGCCCCCGACCTGGGCGCCGAGAAGCAGATCTGTGGCGGGGGCTCCTACACCCTGGCCGAGGTCCTCGGCGGCCAGCCGACGCCGACGGCCGGGTTCGGGTTGGGCTTCGACCGGGTCCTCTTGGTCAGCGAGGTCGAGGTCGAGGGGACCGCTCCTCAGGCGCACATCGCGCCCATCGGCGACGAGGCACGGTCGCCGGCGACCGAGCTGGCCGCTGACCTTCGCGAGGGCGGGATCCGGTGCACCCTGGACATCAACCAGCGCGGCCCCTCCAAGAACCTGGACTTCGCCGATAAGAACGGGATCGCTCAGGTGATCCTGCTGGGTTCCAACGAGCTGGAGGCCGGCGTGGCCACGGTCAAGGACATGGCCACCGGCGAGCAGGAGGAGGTCCCCCTCGGGGAGCTGGTCGCTTACCTGCGCGACCGGTGACGGTCACGGCCGTTCCCCTGGTGGAAGGGTGTCCGGCGCTAGGAGTAGCAGCATCGAGCCGATGATGCCGGCGATCAGCGAGCCGATGATCAGTTGGGTGGCTCGGTCGGCCAGGCTGCCGTCGCCGACGACCACTGTGTAGAGGTAGAGAAGGCCCCCGACCAGGACGCCGAAGAGGCTAAGACCGGCCAGGCTACCGCCGGTGCGCCGGGTCCGCTGCTCCCAGTCCACATCAAGCCAGGGGCGGCCTGTGGCTTGGAGGTTGGGTTCACTTGAGGCCCGCGGCCTGCTTGCCGTCGCGGCCGACCTCGACGGCGGTCCCGATGGCGTAGACGGTCGCACCGAGAGCCAGGCCTGCCCCAGAGAGGAGAAGGTAGCCCTTGGCCCCAAGGCCGAGGGACTCGCCGCTGGCGTAGCTGACCACGGCGAGGATCAGCATCACGAGGGCGAGGAAGAGCAGGATGACCCCTGTGCGGTGGAGCAGGCGAGCGAGATCCACGATCCCTGTTGGGTGGTCCAGGCTCTTAGGTGTGCCGTCCGACCGGTCAAACCCCGGCCTTCTCGCCCCATAGGAGCTTGTGGAGCTGCATCGAGAGGCGTACGTCCAGGCCGTCGGCCAGGACCCGCTCGGCCAGCCAGGTCTCGTTGGTGCCCCAGACCGGTTGGAGGTAGACCGGGCATGGGATGTCGTGGTTGGTGATGACGTCGACGGCGTAGTCGTAGTCGTCCTCGTCGCCGCCCACGGCCTCGACCTGGTCGTGCTCGGCCAGGGCCTCGAGCTCGTCGAGCTTGTTCTCGTCCTGCATCTGGCTGGACGGGCACTTGATGTCGACGGACAGGCAGAGCTGCTCGCGGGGCTCCAGGTCCCGGTAGTCTGCCAGGTCCAGCGAGCCGGAGGTCTCGATCACGAGGTGGTAACCGTCCTGTAGGCATCGCTCGACGAAGCCGAGGGCATCCTTCTGGATCAAGGGCTCGCCGCCGGTGAAGCAGACGTGCTGGGTGGGATGCTGGTCGATCTGGTCCATGATCTCGTCGACGGAGAGCTCCTTGCCGCCGTAGAACGCGTACGCGGAGTCGCACCACGAGCACCGCAGGTGGCACCCGGTGGTGCGAACGAAGGTGGTGGGGATGCCAGCGTGCTGGCCTTCCCCCTGGAGGCTGTGGAAGATCTCCGTGACCTGCATCTAGGGGGTGGCTAACGTCCTGTCGTATAAAGGCGTTCGGTGCGGCCCGTTCTCCGACAGCCCGCTCGCCAACCACCTTCAGCCAACCGTTTAAACCTGGAGCGCGGTTGGGCACCCGATGCGGGTGAGGCTTCTGGGCGTCCCCATGGATCTGGGGTCGGCCCGTCGTGGGACGGACATGGGACCGTCGGCCATCCGGGCCGCCGGCTTGGAAGCCAAGCTGGAAGCCCTGGGCCACGAGGTGACCGACGCAGGCAACGTCTTCAGCCACGAGCCCGAGACCCGGAAGGTGCGGGACGAGGGGGCCCGGTTCGCCCACGAGATCGCCCGGACCTGCCAGACCCTGGCCCGACGGGTCGAGGATGCTGTCAGCAAGGAGCGGTTCCCGCTGATCCTGGGCGGGGATCACGCCATCGCCATCGGGACCGGGGCAGGCGTCCACGCCGCCGGGCACGAGATCGGCTTGCTCTGGATCGATGCCCACTCGGACTTCAACACGCCGGAGACCAGCCCCAGCGGCAACGTGCACGGCATGCCCGTCTCGGCGTTGACCGGCCGCGGCGACGCCTTGCTGGTCGGCATCGGCGAGGCCGCGGCCAAGGTCAAGGAGGAGAACATCGCCATGGTCGGGGTCCGGTCGGTCGACCGCAAGGAGCGTCAGGCCATCGAGGACGCCGGCATCACCGTGTTCACGATGCGCGACATCGACGAGCTGGGCATGCGTGGGGTCATGACGCAGGCCCTCGAGATCGTCACCGACGGGACCGACTGGCTGCACGTCAGCCTGGACATGGACGTGGTCGATCCCGAGCACGCGCCTGGGGTCGGCACGCCGGTCAAGGGCGGGACGACCTACCGGGAGACCCACCTGGCCATGGAGATGATCGCCGACACCGAGGCCATGGGCTCCATGGAGATCGTCGAGGTCAACCCGATCCTCGACGAGCACAACAAGACCGCCGAGCTGGCCGTCGAGCTGGCCCAGTCGGCCTTCGGCAAGGCCATCCTCTAACCCCTTTCTTTGGTGGGGCCCTCGTCGCCTGGCGGGCCTGCAAAGAAAGCTGTTGCGGAAAGAAACAGGCCCGCCGGGAGGCTGGAGGCGACGCCGAAGCCTCCCGAGAGCACGGATCTCCGATCCGTGCGGACCAGCTGTGCAGGGCCCGGGTGCTCGCCTGCGCCGAGCACGACCACCAGCCATGCGCTCCCGATCGAGCCATCGACGCCTGGCAGGTCGGCAAACGAACTCCGGCCGACCCTTCGGCTCGGCCTCGCTCAGGGTGCAAGCATCCTCACCGGTTGCGGAAAGGCGCCGACCTGCCAGCGATCCATGGCCCGGATGCGCGCCTGGGGCGAGCACGATGGTCTACAGCGTCCGCCACCCGTCTTCGGCGTGTCAGATGTCGACGGCGACCGGGCCCTGGGTGATCTTCCAGGCGACCACCTCCAGGTGAGCCTCCAGGACGCGCAGGGCCTCGGGAAGGACCTTGGGCGCCAGGGCAGAGGGGCCGGCCAGGACAAGCAAGGCTCGCTCGGTGCCATCCGAGAGGGCGGTCCGTTGGCCGTCGCGGTGGCAGAACAGCGAGACAACGCCGGCCTCGTCGCAGAGAACCGGTCGGCCTTCCTCGACCTGGTGGGTCTCACCGCCGATCGGATCGAAGGTGTCGTCGTCTTGGGCCAAGGCCAGGACCAGGGAGCCCTGGGTCTGGTCCAGATCGAAGGCCGAGATGGGTACCAGCGTGTGGGCCGAGGCCAGGTTGTAGGCGTCGACCAGCGGGTGGATCGTCGGGAGGGTGCCGTCCCGTGCGGCTCGGCGGGCCAGGGCCTCCCCGGCAGGGCGTCGCTTGGTGGGGTCGATGTCCATCGACCAGAACAGATCCCGGTAGGCTCTGGCGACGGGATGGTCGGCGAGGTCTTCGGGGTCGCGCTCCGGCAGGGCTTGGTGGGCTGGCGACAGCTGGCCGCCTGGGTCTTGGGTCGGTTCGACGACGAGCCACCGGACCGACAGGGCTGGCAGCG
>CAZBKU010000216.1:0-5060 GCA_964492585.1 uncultured Thermoplasmatales archaeon
GACCAGCCACGCGATCGTCCGGAACAACAGCCTTGCCGGGCTACACGGGACCGGGATCCGGGTGGCCGACCACGGGAGCTCGACGATCCAGAACAACCTCGTCGACGGAGCGGGGACCTACGGCCTAGCACTCTGGCAGACCTCCCACGCCCAGGTCAGCAACGTGACCGTGACCGACGCGGACTACAACCTCGTCGTCTCCGACGCCGACAACGTGACCCTCAAGCACATCGAGGTCGCCGACGCCTGGGACGCCGGCGTCTACGTCGAGAACTCGACCGACGTGACCGTCAGCCACAGCAACTTCCACCCCAACGGGACCACGGCCCTCATGGTCCACGACCCCATCGACACCGTCGTGGCCGAGGATAACTGGTGGGGATGTCCCGACGGGCCGACCCACCCGGCCTGCGACCCGGTGAGCGCCGACGTGGACTACACGCCGTGGCTGACGGTGGAGGATCCCGACGCCGGGAGCGACCTGTAGCACACCGGCCATGAGGACCCGCCTTGGCGCCCGTGCCAGCGGCGCTGGCCCGGCAGAGCCCTGCCACCCCCTTGGCCCCCCACCGCCGTACCGCCGGCCTATCGCCGGTGGGACCGGCCAGCACAGGGCGTGGCCCCTCCCACCTCGCATCCAGGTCGGCGGAACGGAACGTCAACATATCCACGTTGTCGACGAACATATATGCACTAGGACCCGGTCGGCTCGCCGATGGCCCAGCGGCGAGGTGACGGGCAGCCCGGCATCGTCCTCCTCCAGATGGGGGGGCCCAACGCGCCCGGGGAGCTGGGCCCGTTCCTGCGCAACCTCTTCACCGATCCCGAGATGATCCGCCTGCCCCGCTGGCTGGCTCCCCTCCAGCCCGTGTTGGGCCGCCTGTACGGGACCTACCGGGTACGCGCCGTCCGGGATGAGTACGAAGCCATCGGCTGGTCGGACCTGAACCTCACCACCGCCCGCCTGGCCCGCAACCTGGAAGCGCGGCTGGACGGCCAAGTGGCGGGCGTCGAGACGGCCATGCGCTACACGCCGCCCCGGGCACGAGCCGCTGTGGGCGACCTCCTCGACGCCGGCGCCGACCGGCTCGTCGGGGTCACCCTCTACCCGTTCTTCTCCCGCGCCACCACGGGCTCGTCGGCCAAGGACCTCGAGTGCGCCCTCGAGGCCACGGGTCCCGATCTTGAGCTGGATATCGTCGACCGCTGGGGATCCCATCCAAGGTTCATCGAGCTGCAAGCCGCCTACACCCAGCAGACCATCGAGCAGGCCAGCGAGGATCGCGACGACCTGGGCGAGCTGGCGGTGCTCCTGTCCACCCACGGGATCCCGGAGGCCTACGTGGCGGACGGCGATCCCTACGAGGAAGAGGTTCGCGAGGGCGCCGGGCTCCTCGACGACGCGCTGGACGGGGTGGACCGCGTCGAGCTGGCCTTCCAGAGCGACGTCGGCCCGGTCGAGTGGCTGCGACCCCACGTCCCAGACGCGATCGCCGAGCTGGTAGGCGACGGGGTCGACACGCTGGTCATCGTCCCGTTCGGGTTCGTCAGCGAGCACATCGAGACCCTCTACGAGATCGACGTCGAGTACCACAACCACGCGCTCTCCGCCGGCATCGACCGCGTGCTGCGGGTGCCGGCCTTCGACGCTGCCCCTGCGTTCGCCAACCTGCTGGCCGAGCTGGTGGAAGATCACCTGGGGGCCCCCGCGTGAGGGGGTTGGCCCTGGTGACCTGGCGGCTGCCCCACGCCACGCTCGAGGACCTCGAACGGGCACGGGACACGCTCGATGAGGACGGCGCGCTTGCACCGCTCGACGTGCCCATCTTCGAGATGACCACGTGCCAGCGCGTGCTCCTGGCCGCCCAGGACCCCGGTGCCAGGGTCCCCGAGGACCTGGCCGAGGACCTGGCCGGGACCGTCGACGTCCCCGGGGCAGAACGCTTCTGCGGGTTCCAGGCCCTGCGCCACCTGGCCGAGGTCGCCAGCTCCCTGGACGCCCTGGTCCCCGGCGAGGATCAGGTCCCGGGCCAGTTCCGCAAGGCTGTCCGAGCCCAGGCCGGCCGGGGGCGCCTGACCGGCCCGCTCCACGGGACGCTCCAACGCGTCACCGCCATGGCTCGCACCGTCCGCGCCGACAGCGGTCTGCAGGGCCACGCCAACCGTTGTCTGGCCGACCTGGCCAAGCCGATGATCCCCGACGATGCCCGGGTGGCGCTGATCGGCACCGGGCAGATGGCCCGGGCGACCCGGGAGAGCCTCGGTGCGGACCGGGTCCGGCACGTCGTCTCCCGGGAGGAGAAGCGCGCCCGGGAGTTCGCCGGCGGCGATACAAGAGCGTGGGATCGGGGTCAGTTCACCAAAGCACCACCTGCCGTCGACGCGGTCGTGCTGTGCACCCGGGCACGCCACACCCCCGTGCTCGAGGTCTCGACGGCTCAACGCCTGCTCGACGCACGCGGGCCCCGGGACGATCCCCTTCTGGTGGTCGACATGGGCCTGCCCCGCAACGCGGATCCCAGCATCGCCACCCTCCACGGGCTGGACCTGCGCACCCTTGGGGACCTGGCCCGGGTCGCCAGGGGCCGGTTGCTCGAGGACGAGCACGTCACCCGGGCCCGGCGGGTCCTCGAACGCGTCCTCCAGCGGGAGCGCGCCCGCCAGGCCAAGACGCGCCTGGAGGGGCACATCACCGCGCTTCGGTCCTCGGTCGACCAGGAGGTCCGGGCGCTGGTGGATGAGCTGGCCGAGGCCCACCCCGGGCTCGATCAGGAGACCCTGGAGCACGTCGCGCGGCAGGCCCGGGGCCGGTTGGCCCACGCGTGCCAGGAGCACCTGATCCAAGCTGTCCACGGGGAGGACCCGGCGTGAACCTCCGTGTCGGGACCCGGACCAGTCGCCTGGCCCGGGCCCAGGCCGAGCAGGTCGCCGAGACGCTGGCCGAGCAGGGCCACGAGGTCCAGTTCGTCCCGCTGACCAGCCGGGGCGATGAGACCCGATCGATCCCCCTCGACCGCCTGGGCGTGGCCGGCGCGTTCACCGCTCGGCTCGAGCAAGCCCTCGTGGAGGGCGAGGTCGACCTGGCGGTCCACAGCCTCAAGGACCTCCCCCTCAAGAGCCGGGCCGGCCTGACGCTGCCGGCCATCCTGCCCAGGGGCCCCGCCGAGGACGCTCTGATCCTCCGGCCTGAGGCCCACGCCCCCAAAGCCGACGAGCTCCCGCTCACGCCCGGCGCGCGGGTGGCCAGCAGCAGCCCCCGGCGCCAGAGCCAGCTGTTGTCCCTGCGACCCGACCTGTGCGTGGTCAACGTCCGAGGCAACGTCGACACCCGGCTGGGCAAGCTCCGGGACGGCTGGTTCGACGCGCTGGTCATGGCCGACGTGGCCCTCGACCGGGCTGACCTCGACACCGCCGGCCTCGAGGTGCACCGGCTGGACCTGGCTCGGTTCCCGTGCGCCCCCGGCCAGGCCGCCATCGCCATCCAGGCCCGGGAGGACAGCCCGGCCGCCGAGGCCGCAACAACCCTGGACCACCCCCTGACCCGGACGACGGTCCGCCTCGAGCGGCGGGTGCTGGCAGAGATGGGCGGTGGCTGCGGGCTTCCCCTTGGAGCCTGGGCTTCGTGGCGGGGCGGCCGGTGGCACCTGGTGTCGACCTACGCGGGCGCAAGGTGGACGCCGGCCGAGGACCCCGTGGTCGAGTGGGTCCACATGGACGGCCGCTTCGCCTCCCGGCTGATCCGGGAGGCCGGCGACCGGTTGGAGTTCGCCGAGGCCGAACCCTGCCTATCGGAAGCGCCGGGATCACCCGGGCGCCGGCCGGTGCTCGTCGTCGCAAGCCAGCCCACGACCCGCAAGTACGTCGCTCGCCTCCGACGCAACGGGGTGGACGCTGTACCGATCCCCACGCGCCGGTTCACCCCCAGCGACCCCGCCACCGGGCCCTCCCGGGACCAGCTCGACGCCCTGGGCTGGATCGGGGTCACCAGTCAGCAAGCCGTCGACCCCCTGGCAAGCCTCCTGGGCAAAGACCTGCCCGATGCCTACGTGGCCGCCGTCGGACCTGCCACCGCTGCCGCCCTCCAGGGCGCTGGCCTGCCCTGCCACCTGGTCCCCCCCGACCACACGGCCGCCTCCATGGCCGACGAACTCATCCGGCTCGCAGGCCCCGATCCCGGCCGCGTCCTGTTGGCCCTCGGCGACCACGCGGACGACGAGACCCCCCAACGCCTCAAGGCCGCGGGTGCAGAGGTGCTGCAGTGGACCGCCTACGAGACAGAGCCCCTACCCATCGACCTCGACGGGCTCGGCAAGACCCTCCCGGCCCGCGCGGCCATCGTGATGAGCCCCCGCAATGCCGCCAGCCTGCCCCTGGACGATCCCGCTGCTGTCGCCGACGCGTTCGTCGCCATCGGCCCCACCACCGCGAAGGCCCTGCGCACGCGCGGCATCGACCCCATCGTCCCCGACCGGCCGACCCTAGAGGCCCTGATCAAGGTGATCCCCTGACCATGCCGACGCCCACCCACCGAGCCCGACGCCTGCGTCGAACCACCACGATCCGCGACATGGTGGCCGAGACCCGCGTCGACCCAGACCAGCTCATCGAACCCCACTTCATCCTCCCCGGCACCGGTCGCCACGAGGAGATCCCCAGCATGCCCGGCATCCCCCAGGTGAGCCCCGACGTGTTGGTCAAGCGCATCGAAGCCGGGGTCGACCTCGGCCTGCGCACCTTCCTGCTCTTCGGCGTCCCCCGAACCAGGGATCCCGAGGGCCGGGCCGCCGCTGACCCGGACGGGCCCGTGCCCACCGCCCTGCGGGACCTGCGCGCCCGGTTCGGCGACGAGATCGTCCTGATCGCCGACGTGTGCCTGTGTGCATACACGACCCACGGCCACTGCGGCGTCCTGGCCGACGACGGCCGGGTGCTCAACGACGCGAGCCTGCCCCGCTTGGCCGAGGCCGCTGTCACCTACGCCCAAGCTGGGGCCGACTGGGTGGCCCCCAGCGACATGATGGACGGCCGCGTGGCCGCCATCCGCCAGGCCCTCGACCAGG
>CAZBKU010000217.1:0-5033 GCA_964492585.1 uncultured Thermoplasmatales archaeon
AGGCCTGGCAGGACCCGAGCTCTGCAGCCCCTTGGGGTTCGACCCGCGCTTTGAGCTTGTCCGTGATGCTCACCAGGCTATGCCGGACGGTGGGGTCCTGGTCGACCAGGTCCAGGAGCAGGGC
The DNA here is from genome assembly GCA_964492585.1 of uncultured Thermoplasmatales archaeon. Lineage (GTDB taxonomy): Archaea > Thermoplasmatota > SW-10-69-26 > SW-10-69-26 > SW-10-69-26 > CAYXGD01. The sequence continues at coordinate 125 of CAZBKU010000217.1, forward strand.
CTTGTAGGTCCGCCGGGTAGCGTCCACGGAGTGCGGGCACTCGGCATCGTGGAAGGGGAGATCCTGGAGGATGGCGTAGAGCGCCACCTCGCGCTCTGGTGCGTCCCGCAGAGGCGTGATCCGAGGCACCAGCCCATCGGGCGAGCCGGTGTGCGGCGCGGTCCTGAGGACCTGGTCCAGGTCGCCCTTGAGCAGGTTCATCAGGGCCGTCTCGGCCGTGTCGTCCAGGTTGTGACCGGTGGCCACGCAATCGGCGTCCAGCGCCCGGGCGGCCTGGTTGAGCGACGATCGGCGGAACACCCCGCAGGCGGCGCACGGGCGGGCCTCGGGTTGGTCCTCGGCGACCTGTTGGGTGGTGACCCCGTGGTCCTCGGCGTGGCTGGTGACCTGGAGGTCAAGGCCCAGGGCGTCGGTCAGCTCGGTGGCCTTGGCCAGGGCCTGGTCGCGGTAGCCTGGGATGCCCTCGTCGACGCTGATGGGCAGGATCTGGTAGCTGGGATCGGGCCCGAGGGCCTGATGGAGCAGGGCGGTCAAGGCGGCAGAATCCTTGCCACCGGAGAGCCCCACGGCGATCCGAGCGCCGTCGTCGAGCCCGAGATCTTCCAGCTGCTTGCGGAGCTCGCGCTTGAACCTGCGCTCGGTGTGGCGGGTGAAATGGTCCTGGCAGAGGTTGCGGCCGGCGTAGGTCATCCGATGGACGGCCGGGGCCTGGCAGGCATCGCACTGCACGTGCCAGGATAGGGGTCTGGTACTTGGAGGCTGTGGCCAAGGCCAGGGCCGCCAGGCCCGGCGGACCTGGGGAAACGGCTATCAAGGGCGCGCTCAAGAGGCCGGTGAGCCGAGGTGGAACCGTGCGAGCAACCTCTCTATCGGTCGTGCTGGTCGCGGTCGTCCTGTCCGCAGGGGCCAGCTTGGCCCAAACCAGCGACGAGGAGCCCTCTCTCAACGAGACCGATCCCTTCGTGGAGCAGGACGAGCTCTTCGAGAACGCAAGCGACCCCTTCGCTTCCTACGAGCAGGCCGCTCAGGAGGCCGAGAACGTCACCTTGGTCGACCCTAACCCCGTGGCCGAGGAGGACGATGAAGCTGATCAGGCACCCCCACCCGCCGACCCGGGGGCCGAGGAGGAGCGTTCGACCCCTGGCCTTGGCCTCTTGGTGACCTTGGCCGGGCTCTGCCTGGCGCTGCTCGTGAGGCCGCGCCGATGATGCCCTCCGGGGGGCGCGAACATCGTCGTTCCCGGGAACGGGCGCTCGCCGAGGGGTTCAAGAAGGGGGAGGACCGGGACCAGGGGCTCGGTGTCCGCATGGTCATGGCTCCGATCCGTTGGGCAAGCCTGTTGGTCGCCCTCAGCCTCGTCCTAGCCGCGTTCCCGGGCTTCTCCCAGGCCCTGCCAGGTGTCGACGGGCTCGAGGACGGCACCGGCGAGGTCGCCGGGGACACGGATCTCTCGACGACCGTCGACGGGACCACCGGCACCCTTGAGGGGTCCACGAACACGACAGACGACCCTGGTCCTGATGGGTTGAACGACACGGTCGAGGCTATCTCCGGCCTGGAGGATCGGATCAGCGCGGGGCTCGTCGACGCGACTGTGGCGTGCCAGGCCCACGAGAGCGGGGATGGGCGCCTGGTGTGCACAGCCCCGCCAGGCTGTCAGGACAGGCTCTACGAGACCCGCGCGTGCACGCCACCCCCGCAGTGCGTCGACCTGGCCAACCTCAGCTTCGAGTGCTACCCGCGCGAGGAGCTCGACCGGCTGGTCGAGCAGGGTCCGCATGCGGCCCCGTGGTCGGGGTCGCCAGCCTGCCTCCCTTCCCCGCACGCCTGGGACACCCTGGTCTGCAAGCTGCCGGACGCTTGCCTTGGTGACCTGGGTGATACCCAGACCTGCCGGCCGGCCCCGAGCTGCCAGGTCCAAGATGGCTGGTTCGTCTGCCGGCCAGGGCAGAGCACGTCATCAGGTAGCCTGGACCCGGGATCCTTGGAGGACCCAGGGACCCTGGACCGTGCTGAGCTCGGCCGTGAGGCCCAGGTTCTGATCCGGGCGACCATGGACACGTTCCGCTCTGGCCTGGATCAGCTGAGAGCCGCCTACCAGGGGGGCCTGGAGGAGATCCGGGCGGACTACGCCACCGGTAAGGCCACCGCTCGCCAGACCTACCTCTCCTGCCTGGAGGATGCCGGTCGGGACGACCCGGCTCGCCAGGCTTGCCAGGAGGCAGCCCGGGAGCAACTGGATGCCTTGCGCGCCGAAGCCAGGGAAGAGGAACGCCAGCTGCGCGAGGGGCTGCTGGACCGCGCGGAGACCTTGCGAGCTGGGACCTGTCAGCACCTGGCCAGCCAGGGCCAAGCGCTGGTCCGTCAAGCCGGAGGGATCTGGCGGCTCACCGAAGCGGTGGACGTGACCAACCTCTCCCTCTGCCAGGAGGAGTTGGCACGGCTGAGCGGCTCGTGATGGTCACGCGCCATCGCCGAACTGCTCGCCCAGCTCCTCGCTCCGGCGCGTCGCGGCCTCCACCGCATCGATGAGCAAGGCCCGGAGACCGCCTCGCTCCATGGCGTGGAGGGCTGTGATGGCCGTTCCGCCGGGGCTGGTGACCATGTCCTTGAGCTCGCCGGGATGCTTGCCGGCCTCCTTGGCCATGATCGCCGAGCCGACCACGGTCTGGACGGCCAGCTCGTTGGCGACGTGGCGGGAGAGCCCGACCATGACGCCGGCGTCGGAGAGCCCCTCGATGATCTGGAAGATGTACATCGGACCGGTGCCAGAGAGGCCGGTGACCGCATCCATGAGCTCCTCGGCGACCTCGACCACGGTGCCGACGCTCTCGAAGATCTCGCGGGTGGTCGCCAGGTCGGCCTCGGTGGCCGAGACGCCTGCGCACATGGCGGTGGCACCCTCGTGGACGGTGGCGGGCATGTTGGGCATGGTGCGGACCACGGGGACATCGTCGACCAGGTGGCCCTCGATGATCCAGGTCGGGATGCCGGCGGCGACGCTGATCACGAGGTTGGTGGCCCCGATCTCGTCGGCGATCTCGTCGAGGACATCGGTGAGGATCTGGGGTTTGACGCTGGTGATCACCACATCGCCGAAGGCTGCACCCTCCGTGTTGTCCGTCGTCGTCCGGATGCCCAGGTCCTTGCCGAGCTGGGCCATCTTGTCGGGGTTGGGGCCGGTGGCCATGATGCTCCCCGGTGCCCAGCCCGCGTCGATGAGCCCCCGGGTGAGCGCGGTGCCCATGTTGCCTGCGCCGATGACGGCGACCTGATCTCGAGGAGGCGTGCTCTGCGTCACAGCCGAGAAGCGCGCCAGGTCCGGGAAAGCCTTATCGTTCCCGGACAGCTCATCACGCTCCTGGTGGGATGCCTCTGCTCCATGATGCTTGCCAAGCGGCCGCCGACCGGTTGACCTCCAGCGACGAGGTCCAGGTCGTGGCCCACATCGACGCCGACGGTCTCTGTGCTGCAGCCATCGCGACCCAAGCCCTGATCGCCGCCGACATCGACCATAAGATCCGGTTCGTCAAGAACCTGGGGGTCGAGGAGGTCGGCCAGCTCCTGGACGAGGAACCCGAGACCGTGTGGTTCGTCGACCTTGGCTCCGGGGCAGCCGACAATTTCCCCGAGATGGACTGGGTCATCACCGACCACCACCAGCCCAAGGAGAACGGACCGACCCACCACCTCAACCCGTTGCTGTTCGGCCGTGGGGGTGGCGAGATCAGCGGGGCCGGGATGACCTGGGCGGTCGCTCGGCACATGGTCGAGGACCAGGATCTGGTCGGCCGGATGGCGGCCACCGCCATCGTCGGTGCCGTCGGGGACCTCCAGCATGCCGACAAGCGCAAGCTGTACGGCATGAACCGCAGCGTGGTCCAGTTCGCCACCGAATCCGGGTACCTCGAGCCCCAGCGCGACGTGACCCTCTACGGACGCGAGACCCGGATCCTGCACAAGTTCTTCCAGTACGCCGACAACCCCAAGATTCCGGGTGTATCCGGCTCAGCCCCGGCAGCGATCCAGTTCCTGGCCGACAACGAGGTCCCCCGACGAACCCCCGACGGCGAAGACCGGTGCTGGGTGCACCTGGACGACGAGGAGCGCTCGCGCCTGGTGAACGCCATGGCCCGACGGATCCTGGCCGGCGGGGAAGGCCACACGGCCGTCCACCAGCTCTTCGGCGAGGTCTACCAGCTCCCCAAGGAGACCCCTGGCACCCAGCTCCACGACGCCAAGGAGTTCGCCACGCTGCTGAACTCCACGGCCCGCTACGACCGTGCCGACGTCGGCCTGGCCCTTGCCATGGGCGACCGCGAGACCGCGCTCGAGGAGGCCCACGATCTCATGCAGGGCCACCGGCGCGCCCTGGTCCAGGGCCTCAACCACGTCCAGGACCAAGGCCTCGAGCAACTGGACCACCTGCAGTACTTCCACGGTGGTGATAAGATCCGGGACACGATCGTGGGCATCGTGGCTGGCATGGCCACCGGTCGTCGGTTCTCGGTCGACGGCAAGGTCATGGTCGGGTTCGCCCGCGCCGATCCGGGCGAGGTCAAGGTCTCGGCCCGCGCACCCCGGGGCGAGGGCGGTCAGGGTGTCGACCTGTCCGAGGCCATCGGCAGGGCGGCCCAGGCCGTCGGTGGCGAAGGTGGCGGTCACCGAGGCGCGGCCGGTGCCACGATCCCCGAGGGGACCGAGCCGGAGTTCCTGACCCACCTCGATGGGGCCTTGGGCCGCCAGCTGGGGATCCGTGTCTGACGGCGACGACCCCCGATCTGCTCCCTTACCGACGGCGTTTCGAAAACGCAACCCTTTAATCCCCACCTTCGACTGAAAGAGGTACGGGATGGGATGCCCATGGAACTCCCTAGACTTCTGACCAGGATCCTCCAGGCGGACGGCT
>CAZBKU010000218.1:0-5030 GCA_964492585.1 uncultured Thermoplasmatales archaeon
GTCGCCTCGCGTCTCCACCCGTGTCCCCATGACCCTCCGGGCCTCTTCGCCTCTGTGGTCCGGTCTAGGCCTGGTCCTCTTGCTCGAAGATGATCCGGGGCTTGCTGCGCTGGGTCATCTCGGATTCGTGGGCCAACAGCCACTTCTTGATGCCCAACTGGTCGGCCTCGTCGGCCTGGTCGGGATCCGAGCAGCCGCCGAAGCCCCCGAGCCCGTCCCGCGCGACGACCCGGTGGCAAGGCCACATCAAAGGTAGAGGGTTCTTGCGCAGGGCCTGGCCCACGGCACGGGCAGCCCCGGGTTTGCCAAGACGCTCGGCCAGCTCTCCGTAGGTGAGCGTCTGGCCCGGCGGGATGCTGGACAGCTCCCGCCACACGGCTTGCTGGAACTCGGTGCCCTCGATGGCCAAAGGGGCGATCGGACGTGGCGCACGCCCGTCCAGGTAGGCCTTGAGGACCGTGAGCACGGGATCGGGGAACCCCTCGGGGACCTCCTCGTCGGCCTTCTCGGGCCGGAGCTCGATCCGGCGGACACGGTCCTCTTCGACCTCGATATCAATGTGTCCGAAAGGAGCAGGTAGCCTGGCGCGCATGGGACCCCATGTCACTGGACGGGGTTAAAGGGTACGCCTAACAGGCTCAACCAGGGACCGCGTGATCCGAGGTGGAGGAGGTGGACCGGTCGGAGCGTCTACGTGGCGGGGGCTAGGGCGGTCGAGCTCCGACCGGTCGACCGTGAGGCGGTGGGCGTCAAGCCGCTTGGCGGCGGGGGACGGTGGGCTGGACCCTGGTTCCTGCGTGCCTGGCATCCGGGCCGCTTGCCCGGTCCCGGGCCCGGTAGGGTGAGCCCGCTGTCGGGGGCCAGACGCCCAGGGACAGGCAGGCGGCCAGGTGACCCCCGACGAAGGCGGACAGGGCTCGGTTGGACCCCGCCGTTATAAGAACGCTGGCGGGTCGTAGGTACCGGAAACCATCATATCAGGTATGAACGCCGTTCGCATACGAACCGGAAGGTTCCATCGTTCACCCCAGGAGGGAAGCGGGGATAAGGAACGGGAGGAGGCTCCGTCGGGTCCACCGTCAAGGTTCCAACGATGTCCTGATCCGACGGTCGGTCCTACCCGACGAGGTCCCGGGCCTGGGCCAGCTCGGCGTTGAGCACGCTGCAGCCGGCAGCGCCTCGCACGGTGTTGGATCCCAGGGCCACGAGCTTGAGGCTGCCCAGCGGGTCGGGCCGGATCCGTCCGACGACCACGCCCATGCCGTCCTCGGCCAAGACATCGCGCTTGGGCTGGGGCCGGTCGGGCTTGTCGGTCACCGCGATCGTCCGGCCTGGGGCGGTGGGCAGCGAGGGCACCGGGTCCGGGGCGCGGTAACCGGCCAGGACCTCGGCGGCCTCGCCGGGGCTGGGGGTCTCGTCCAGGGTCACGTTGATCACGCACGTGTGGCCCTCGGGCACAGGGACCCGGGTGGCTGTCGCGCTGATCGGCACGTCCAGGTGCGTGATCCCGGTGCCCTCGACGCGGCCCAGGATCTTGCAGGGCTCGGTCTCGATCTTGTCCTCCTCGGTCCCGATGTATGGGATGACGTTGGCCACGGCGTCCAGGGACGGCTCGCCAGGGTAACCGGCCCCGGAGAGGGCCTGGAGGGTCGTGATGCGGACCGCCGAGAGGCCGTAGGCATCGTGGAGGGGTTTGAGCGGCGTGGTGGCGACCACGGCCGAGCAGTTCGGGTTGGCGACCACGAACCCATCACGGTCGGCGACCAGGTCCAGGTGGTCCGGGTTGATGTCCGGGATGACCAGGGGCACCTGGCGGTCCATACGGTGGTCCTTGGCGTTGGTGAACACGGCCTTGCCCTGCTTGGCCAGTTGGGTCTCGATCGGGCCGGCGACCCCGCCGGGCAGGGCGCTGAAGACGACATCGGCCTCGACGGGCTGGTCGGGGCCCTTGACGGTCAGGTCGGCCAGCTCAGCAGGCACGTCGCCCTCGATGACCCAGTTGGCCGCCTGGCCGTAGGGTTGGCCGGCGCTGGACTTGCCGACCAGCTCGGTGATCTCGAAGGTGGGGTGGTCGTGGAGCAGCGCGATGAAGCGTTGGCCGACGGCACCGGGGGCGCCCAGGATGGCCACGGGGGTGCGTGTCATGGGATCGTCTCCTCCTTGGGGGTCTCGGACAGGTCCTCGGCCGGCGTGGCACCCTCGCGAAGGAAGGCCTCGTGCAGGGCCAGCAAGGCAGCCTCGACCTCGCTGTCGTTGACCACGAAGGCCAGGGCCACGTTGCTGGCACCGACGCTGATCATCTCGACGTTCACGCCACGGTCACCGATGACCGAGAAGACGCGCCCGGCCACGCCCTCGTGGGCACCGATGTTCTCGCCGACGAAACACACCAGGGAGAGGTGCGGGGTGACGTCGACGTCCTCGACGGTGGGGATGCCGGCGTCCCGGATCAACCGGGCGGCGTCCTCGGCGTCGTCCTGATCGACCAGCAGCGCGAAACTGGCCTGGCTGGCGGCCATGTTGACCACGTTGATCTCGGCGTCGCCGAGCACCCGGAAGACCTCGCGGCCGACGCCGGGCGTGTAGGCCATGCCGCTGCCGATCAACCGGACGATGGCGAACCCTTCGCGGGCACCGATGGCTCGCAGGTGGGCTGGTTCGTCGCGGGGCGGGCCGATGGTGGTGCCGGGGGCCTGGGGGTTCATGGTGTTCTTCACCAGGATCGGGATGCCGTGATCGTGCAGGGGTTCGACGGTCCGGGGGTGCAGGACCTGGGCGCCCAGGTAGGCCAGCTCGGCGGCCTCGTCGTAGGTCATGTAGGGCACCGGTTGGGCCTTCTCCACCCGGTTGGGGTCGGCGGTCAGGAAGCCGTCGACATCCTTCCAGACCTCCAAGCGCTCGGCCTCCAGGGCCCGGGCCAGGACCGCAGCCGAGTAGTCCGAGCCGCCGCGGCCGAACGTGGTGGCGTGGCCCTCGTCGTCCCGGCCGAAGAACCCGGTGACCACGGGGATCGTGCCGGCCTCGACCAGGGGCCCCAGGCGGTCCTGGACGTTGTCGATGGTGGGCCCCATGACCGCGGTGGCGTGCCCGAAGTTGCCGTCGGTCATGATGCCCACGTCGTCGCCGTCGACGTGGCGAGCGGTGGCACCCTGGGCCTCCAGGGCCAGGGCCATCAACCGGGCCGACAAGCGCTCGCCGAAGCTGACGGCTAGGTCCCGGGTCTTCGGGGTCAGCTCCTCGGTGTAGGCGATGCCGTACAGCAGGCGCTCGAGCTTCTCGAAGACCGGGCCGAGGAGCTCTTGGGCCTGTCCGGCCAGGCTCGGGTCGCACTCGGTGATGGTGTCCATGTGCCGGTCCTTGAGGGTCTGGAGCAGCGCGGCGACGTCGTCCTCGCTGCCCTGCACGGTCTCCAGGCCCTCCAGGATCGTGTCGGTGACGCCCTGGAGCGCGCTGACGACGATGACCGGGTCCTCGGGTTGCTCGAGGATGAGGGTGGCGATGCGCTCCAGGTCGGCGCCGCTGCGGAGGCTGGAACCCCCGAACTTCATGACCTTCATGGGGGCAAGCCTCCGGTGTCGTGCGAGAGGTAGTCGCGGTAGTCGAGCATGGCGTCCTGGAACGCGTCCGGGTCGTCCAGGCGGTCGGCCAGGTGGTCCACGGCGGCGTGGAGGGCTGTGTAGATCCGGTCGGTCTCGGTGTTGAGCGCTTGGATCTCCCGGTAGAGGCGCGGGTCCTCGTGGACGACCTCGCTGGCCACACCGTTCTGCTTGAGGAACGTGGGCCCGCCCAACAGGGCTAGCTCGCTGAAGGCGTGCCCGCTGGTGGACAGCACCTCGGCATACGCGATGTTCAGGGCATGGGGCAAGCCGAGGGTGTAGGCCATCAGCCGGTCGTGCAGGTGCAAGGGAAGGGTGACCACGGTCGCGGCGGTCTGGGTGAGGATCTCGCGGGCCTCGTGGGTGGCTTGCTCGTTGCCGCAGTCGAGGACGACCACGTTCTTACCGGACAGGACCCGGGCCTCGGGGCCCCAGAGCGGGTGGAGACTGGACACCCGGTGGTCCTCAGCCATGGTCTCCAAGGTACCCCGGAAGGGAGCTTTGAGCGAGGCGATGTCGAGGATCAGGGCGTCGCTGCCCTCCAGGCTCTCCAGGATCTTGCCCGTCTGGCTGGGCGGCGTGCTGATGATCACACAGTCGGCCTCGTCGGCCGCGGCCCGAGGGTCGTCGGTGAACCCGAACCCATCCAGGGGCCCGGCGATGTCGTGGATGGTGACCTCGTAGCCCAGACCGTTCATGAAGTGGGCGAACCAAGCGCCCATCTTGCCGGCCCCACCGATGATCAGGGCGTTGCCCTGCTCGCCGGTGCCGGGTTCCAGGCCCTGGGTCTCCTGGACGCGCAGGGCCTCGGCGATCAGAAGCCGGGCCATCCTCTCGCCAAGGCGTGGGTCCAGGCCGGCCTCGTCGAAACCATCCCTGATCCGCTCGACGACGTCCTTCTCCACGTCGTAGTCCCGGATGGGTCGGTGGTGGGTGCGCTTGGCCTGACCGGCCTGCTTGGCGGCCTCGATGCGCTCGGCCACGGTGTCGACCAGCTGCTGATCGAGCTGGCGGATCCGGTCGCGGGCCTCGTCAAGCTTGGCCATGGCTTCGCATCCTCCTGAGCATGATCAGATCCAGGACCGCGCACGCGACCGTGGCCTCGACCACCGGGACCGCCCGGGGGACCACGCACGGGTCGTGGCGGCCCTCGACGGCCAACCTCGCAGCATCGCCGCTCTCGAGATCGATGGTGTCCTGCTCCTGGGCGATCGAGCTGGCCGGTTTGAAGCACACCTCGACGCGCAGGGGCATGCCGGTGGTGATCCCGCCAAGGGTCCCGCCGGCGTTGTTCGACCGCGTGCGGATCCGGCCTGCCTCGTCGTAGTAGAACGGGTCGTTGTGGTCGCTGCCGTTCATGCCGGCGGCCTCGAACCCGCGCCCGAAGCTGACCCCCTTGGTGGCGGGCAGGCCCATCATGGCATGCGCGATCAC
>CAZBKU010000219.1:0-5018 GCA_964492585.1 uncultured Thermoplasmatales archaeon
ATCTCGCCCCTGATGATCCTCATCTTCCGGCCCCGGGAGGTAGGAGGAGGGTTCTGGGCCAACCTCCTGCGCATGCTCAGGGACTACTGGATCTACCTGGCGCTGTTCGGTGCCATCTACCTCCTCAAGGCCTACGTGGACAGCCTCAACGACCCGGTCCGAGGCGTCTTCGGCGACTTCACCGGCGTCCTCCACACCTTGGAGGGTGACCTGGTCTTGGTCATCCAGCAGGCCTTCCAGCATCCCTGGCTGACCGCGGTGCTGAACTTCAACTACCTCTTCGGGTACATCTTCCTGACCTACTTCTCGTTCATCCTGACCGCCTACGCCGGCGACCGTGAGCTGGCCGGCAAGATGGTCCTCAACGTGTTCGTCATCTACATGCTGGCCACGCCGTTCTACACGTTCTTCAACGTCCAGATCACCAGCGACTACATCCCCGCCATGAAGGCGCTGCTCTACCACAGCTCGGCCGATTACCTGACCTTCTTCACGGCCGCCGACCCCTTCGACAACGCCTGGCCCAGCCTTCACATCGCCATCCCCTACGGGTTCTTCCTGCTGATGTTCTGGACCATGCGCCGCCGGGGCCACACGATCGAGACCTGGGGGTACCGACGCTACCTCTGGCTGGTGGTCGTCGAGATCTGCATCTTCACGTTCAGCATCCTGTACCTCGGCATCCACTGGATCCTGGATATCCCCGGCGGGTTGCTGGTCGGCTACCTGGGAGCGTTGATCGTCGAGGAGATCCACGGGCCGACCTTCCAGGCCCTCGATCGGTGGGCCGACCAGGCCGGGTCGGCCATCGCGCGTGGCTGGGACAGCGTGCGATCCCGGTTCGGCGAGCGGACCTGAGCCGGGAGAAGCTTCTTGGACGACCCAGGTGTTGTCCAGCGGGGATAACGATGAAGCTCCACTGGCACGGACACTCGTTCTTCGAGCTCGAGCTGGCGACCGGTGCGCGCATCGCCATCGACCCGTTCACGGCCGACGCCGGGAACGCGACCACCCAGACCAGCGCCGGGGACGTGGACGTGGAAGCGGTGCTGCTCAGCCACGGCCACGACGACCACTTCGGCGCGACCCTCGACATCGGCAAGCCGGTGGTCGCCATCCACGAGGTCACCCAGTTCTGTGTCAACAAGGGCCTCGAGGACGGCGCCGGGACCGGTGGCGGGGGCATGAACATCGGCGGCACGGTGAACGTCGGGGGCGCCGATGTCACCATGGTCCCGGCCGTCCACTCCAGCAGCTGCCCCGGCCACGGCGACGGTCCCTTCAGGGGCGAGGGCGGGCACGCTGCCGGGTTCATCATCGACGACGGCGAGACCACGCTCTACCACGCCGGGGACACGTTCCTCTTCGGCGACATGAAGCACGTCCTGGCCGAGCTGTGGGACATCGACTTGGCCCTGGTCCCCATCGGCGACGTCTTCACCATGAACCCGGAGCATGCGGCCACGGCCATCGACTGGCTGGAGGCCGACGCGGCCATCCCGATGCACTACAACACGTTCGAGCCGATCAAGCAGGACCCCGATGCCTTCGCGCGGAAGGTCGACGATGCCGACGTCCACGTCCTCGAACCCGACAAGAGCCTGACCTTCTGAGCCGAGGTGACCCACCACGACCCTGGTCCACTCCGTCATGAGCTCGCCGGTGGCCACGGCCCAGGCCACCGCCAGCGCCAGCGAGCTGGCCCAGCGTATGGCAGAAGAGCGGATCGGGTCGGTGGTGATCCAGGAGGATGGCGAGCTGCTCGGCATCGTCACCGAGCGCGACCTCATCGGCGAGGTCCTGGCCAAGGGCAAGGCGCCCGATGAGGTGACCGCCCGGGAGCTCATGTCGATCCCCGTGGTCACCATCGCCCCCAGCGCCCACATCGACGAGGCCCTGGAGACCATGGCCGAGCACGGGATCCGGCACCTGGTCGTCGTCCTCGAGGACGAGCTGCGTGGCTTGTTGACGGTCACCGACCTCGCCCGTACAGCTGGACAGCTCGACCGGCGCCTGCAGGGAGCCCTTGGAGCACGCTGGGAGGACTAAGGACCCTTGCGACCTCCTGCCCAAAAAGTCCATCAAGGGGCAGCCAGTGCCAAGACCGTGGGCGACGGTTCCCGGCGGGTCCCGGAAGCGCTGCAAGACGCTATCTCCCTTGCCACCGAGCGCACGCTCCTGAAAGAGGTCCACGACGCCGACGTCCCGCACCACATCGCCATCATCATGGACGGGAACCGCCGGTGGGCCCGCCGCAACGACCGGCCCCCGACCGAGGGCCACGAGGAGGGCCGGGACACCCTCGAGGACGTGGTCGACTGGTGCCTCGACATCGGGGTGCGTGTGCTGACCGTGTACGCGTTCTCCACAGAGAACTTCGCCCGGGAGCCCGAGGAGGTCGGCCACCTGATGGACCTCTTCGAGCAGAACTTCTACAAGATGGCCGAGGACGAGCGCGTGCACGAACACGGCATCCGGATCCGAGCCATCGGCCGGGTCGAGACCATGCCTGACCGGGTCCAGGAAGCCATCGACCACGCCGAGCGGGTCACCGAGGGCTACGACGACTACCACTACAACATCGCCGTGGCCTACGGTGGACGCGAGGAGCTGGTCAACGCGTTCCGGTCCATCGCCGAGGAGGTCCAGGCGGGGAAGATCACCCCCGCCGAGATCACCGAGGAGATGGTCGCAAGCCACCTCTACACGCACCCGCTGCCCGATCCCGATCTGGTGCTCAGGACCAGCGGCGAGGAACGGATCAGCAACTTCCTCCTCTGGCAACTGGCCTACTCGGAGCTGTACTTCGCCGATGTGAACTGGCCGGGGCTGCGCAAGATCGACTTCCTGCGGGCCGTCCGGGACTACCAACGCCGGCAGCGACGCTATGGGCAGTGAGGTCGCCAGGCGTGCCCGGGTCGCTCAGGGTTCGACCGGGACGATCGTGTCGATCCACGCGTCGATGGTGAGCATACCCGAGTCCCGGTCGTAGGTATCGGGGTCGGCCAAGGCACAGCTCACGTCCACCACGGCACCGGGGTAGAGCTCCCGGTCGGTGGGCAACAGGACGCCACCGAGGATCTCGAAGGCTCGAGGCGCCAGGCTCGTCGGCGCGACGACCAGGTAGTGCTGCCCGCCGACGACCTCGCGACCCACGACAAGGCCCCGGAAGGAGACCTCGAGCGGGAACGGGAAGTTGCAGGCCACGCGGTCCAGCACCTCCTGACGAAGGTACTCGCGGCCCAGCGGTCGCTGGTCTTGCCGGCGGGTCGCCAGCTCCTCGTTGAGGAACCCGATCCAAGGATCCAGCATCGCTGGGGCCCGGTTCTCCAAGACCCCCTATATGAAGGACAGGACAGGTCCCCATCGCCCTGTGTGCCAAGCCCCCGGAGCAAGGCGGCGCGTCCGAGCGCAGGGCAAGCTATTTCGAGGACCTCCCGTTAGGGGCGGCCATGCCCTTCCGAGTCTTCGAGACCACCCAAGAGGTGGCCGACGAGCTGCTCAACGACAACGTCGTCAGCCGCCAAACCGTCACCGTGAAAGACGGGGGCGCCTGGGACATCGACGGCAAGGTCGTCCTGGTGGACGGCGCCGAGGACGCCCTGGACCGCGCCGAGGAGATCGTCGTCGAGAACGACGGGAGCGTCTCCGACAAGGCCGACGACATCAAGGCCGACATCGACGCCGAGGAGGACTCGGCGGCCGCGGGCCTTGGATCGATCTTCGGCTGAGACGCCGCCGTGCCCCTCAGCCGAGGGGCGGCCGGGGTCCCTCGGCCAGCTCTTCGGCTCCGACGACCAGAACGAACCAGGCCACGACGGCCCGATGCGTCCCGGAGATCCGTGGAGACGGTCAGCGGGTCCCCCCGCCCCCTTCCCTGCGCTTGGACGCCGGCGCGGTCGTCGTGACCGGATCCCGCTCCCCCATGCTCACCCTGATCCTCGCCGACGCCGAGCTCGAGACGATCCCCGACCGCCTGGTTGGCCACCCGGCCATCGCCAAGACCGCCAAGACCAAGCACCGGGCCACCCGCCGGACCCTGCTCAACGCCAGCCGGCATCACCACGCCATGCGTGACAAGGGCCTGCCCGAGCACGAGCGCCGGGGCCGGCCGGACATCGTCCACCAGTTCCTGCTCACCACCCTGGACTCGGCCCTGAACCTGGAGGGCGGGCTCAAGGTCAAGGTCCACACCCGGCACGACGACGTGATCACCGTGGACCCGGCCACCCGGGTCATGCGGGCCTACGACCGGTTCGAGGGCTTGATCGAGAAGCTCTTCGAGGAGGGCCGGGTGGGCCCCGAGGACCGCGATCCCCTGATGACCCTGAGCCGGGACGTCGGGCTCCAGGCCGTCGTCGGGTTCGACGCGCCCGATCACGTCATCGCGCTATCGACCGAGGGACCCCTCGTGGCGCCCTACGAGGCCCTGCAAGAGGTCGCCGAGGCCCACGGGGACGTCACGATCGTCCTCGGCGGCTTCCCGAAAGGCGGGTACGAGAGCCCGATCGACGAGATCGCCGACGAGACCTGGCGCCTCCACGACCAGCCGCTGTCGGCCTGGGTGGCCGCGGCAGAAGTCCTTGTACCCTGGCGGCACCTGACCGGCGACATCGAGGCCCACCGCGGGACCCCCCCACGGCGCTGACCCGCGTACCCCGGCCTCCAGGCCCCAGAGGCCCTATCCCTCCCTCTTATACCCTCCGGCGCCCGAGCTACCTTCGCTACCGATGAGGCTCGACGGCGCGGCCAAGGAGAAGCTCGCGGATAGCGAGCAGCAGGCTACCCTCACGCGTTTGGCGCTGGTGGCGTTCTCCGCGGTGGTCTACCTGGCGCTGATGGACAAGGCCGGGACGACCCCGCTGGCTGCCTACAGCGTGTTGTTGGTCGCTGGCGCCTACAGCGTCTGGTTGTTGGTGACCGAACCCTACCGCCGGTACGACGTCCTGTTGACCAGTGGGTTCATGACCGGGGCCGATGCCCTCCTCATCGCCGCCTGGGTGGTAGCCACCGGTGGG
>CAZBKU010000220.1:0-4991 GCA_964492585.1 uncultured Thermoplasmatales archaeon
GCGTCCGAGGCCTACGAGCGGACCGCTCGGCTGCTCGATGACGACCCGCAGATGCTTCTCTCGGCCACGGCGTGTGCGTGGCGTGGGGGTCAGCGCGAGAGGGCGGCCAACCTGGCCCGGGAGGCCCTTCGGATGGATGAGACCCTCGGTCGGAGACGGCTTTCCGGTCCCCGGTTCGACGATCTGCGCGAGCACCACAAGGTCCGATCGTGGTTCCAGGATGACGCCACGGACCCTGGTGCCTCGTACGTCTGACCCTGGCCTTGCCGGCCATGCAGAGGAACCTCCTCCGTTTGCCACAGACCAACCCCACGCGTAGACGTGTCGATGGGCTAAGGGGAGCAAGCGCGAGGGTCAAGCCCGGGCGACGGGTACCGTCTGTCGGATGGTGCCAAGCAGCCAGGGGTTCGGCCGTCGCCGGGACACGCAAAGCCCTCCCTTGCTTCGGGTGGGTGCGATCTTCACGGGGGTGCACTACCTCGCCGGGTGGGCGATGGAAAGCCACCACATCCCCGCCAGGGTAGGTTGGAGTGTCATGACGGTATGTGCTCTGGTCGTCGCGACACTGACGGTCTGGGCAATCCTTCTGCTTGTCCGGCGGTGGAGACACGAGCTCACCGCTCGACGATCATAGGGTCGAAGAGAGAAGGTACGGAGGGGGCCCCGGCTCGGTCTTCGCTGGCGGGCTCAGACACGCATCGGTCCCCTGGAGTTTAGGAGGCTTCTAGAGGCTTCGAAGTAAGAAGCGCGGGGACCTACCGGGGCGCCTCCTCCAACCTCAAGAAGGATGGCCCCAGATATAGTCTTTTTCACTAGTGTTTATTCGTTTCTTCAACGGGGTCCGTCTTCCTTGCATAGGCCCCTCGACTGAACGTCCGAGGAGTCCCTAGATGACTCTAGCGGCCGGAAAACCAGATAGAGCAGCCTTGGGGGCCGTGGGCTTGCGCCGCACGCGGCGCGGAGGGGCGTCGGGACGATGGCGCTCTACCCCGCCATCCCCCATAATATTACATTTTCTCACCACCCTCGACGCTCTTCCGATCACGTCGACCCATTCCCCCTCGCTCCGGTACTGGGTACAACCCAGCGACGACAGACTGAACTCCAGGTCCTCCATCCCCGAGCATGGATCTAACCTGGATCGTCGCCCTGTTCAGTGGCGCGGTGGGCGCTCTCCTGTTGTATGCCCTCCAGAGGTTCGTCGAACGGCCCAGGCTCAAGGTCGAGCCCGAGTCCTTCCACCACCTCGATGAACCAGATACCTGGGTTGTCCGTCTGATGAACGAGGGGCTTCGCCCCCTCACCGTTCGAAGGATCGATGCAAGGATCCATCGGGATGACCTTCTCGCGACCTATCCTGGCGTGGTCTATGACCTCGAGGGAGGGGAAAGACTCCACGACATCCGGATCGAAGGCCGGGGATCGGTGACCTGTCGCGTCCGGTTCGCGGGCATCGCTGGCGCCCGGACGCGCACCCGCCAGGAGGACGGTAGCGCCGAGCCGGACTGGGATCGATGCGACGTGCTGTGCTTCCCGGTTCGAGGGGAACCGGTGACATGGGTAGAGGAGCCGGAGCCAGCCTTGCCAGCCATGGTTGTGGAGGGTGGCGATGGCCAGGACGAAGACCCGGGCCAAGCCCCCGGTGGCGCGGGGAACCCAACGCTGCCGGGGTGGGCAGAGGGCGCGGAGTTGGTCCTTGTCCCTGGAGACGGGGAAGACGTCGGCCCGTCGAGGCTAGAGGATCCCGCCGGTTGGATCGCAGGGTTCGTTCGTGGTCTAGCCAAGCCGGTGGGAGCCTACTTCATCGCCTCGGTGCTCTTCCTGACTATGCTGCTTGCCCGGGTCGCAGGCGACGAGGTGGGTCGTGCCTTCAGCTCAACCGTGGGTGAGGCCTCCCAGCTCCACCCCTGGCTTGGCATCGCCGTCCTCGTGGGCGGCTGGTTCTTCCTGGCCGGTGTCGTCATCATCCTGTCCGGCGAGGTGTTGGAGATCGCCTTCCGGTGGTACCGATGGATCTCGCAAGCTGCGGATCGGATCGATGAGCGCCTGTAGGGTCGTGGACCCTACACAAGGCACCACCCGCGGAAGCGCCCTCACCGTGCAACCGGGCGCCCGGCCCTCGTGGGGTTGCAGAAGATGGCCGCACTCGCCCCGAGCGGCCGTACCCTCCGCCCTCTGTCTTGCCTGAGCGCCCGATGCCACACGGGCATGGAGAACCACGGGAACGCTGGCGGAAGCCTCGGTTCTCGCCTGCTCGATTTCAACCTAAAAGGACTTTTTTGCCCTAGTTAATATACCTTCCGTTGAGATGTTGTCTCCGAGTCCCTTCTGACAGAGTCAAGCGGCATCGATAGCGCCCTAAAGGCCCTTTCCAGCCTATTTGGTCGGCTCAGTCCGGAACCTACAAGCCACCTTTCCCAGCGTACTTGCAGGTACGTTGAGCCCCCAGGTACCCGAACGTTAATAAAAAATCACTACGTTGCTTGGATGGGACAAACGGTTGCTTGGTAGGGTCCCCCCGGAGGCGAGCACATGCAGGACTTAGAAACCCTTTACGACTCACCGCTGCTAGAGCATCGGAACCGGCGGGCCATCGTCCGCCTCCTGACCGAGAAGCCAGGGATGAACCGGAACCAGCTCCAGGAGGCGATGCATGCCTCCCTCGGGGTCGTGGATTTCCATCTCCGCAAGCTCGTTCACGCTGGGATCGTGGTCCGCAAGCCCAGCGCCAACGACAAGGAGATCCTCCTGTTCACGCGTCGGAACTGCCACCTGTGGACCAACCCGAACACGAGGGTGCTCTTCGGTGCAGAGTTCACGCGGAACGTCGCCCTAACGGTCCTCGAGGCTCCCGGCGCCACGAGCCAGGAGATCGCCTCGCCCTTGGGCATCGAGCCAGTCACCGTCCGGTACCATCTCAACAAGCTCAAGGAGAACTCCCTGGTCGGAGACATCCGCGTCGGGAACCAGGTCGAGTACCACCCGACCCGGGAGCTGCAGACATGGAACGACCGCATCGGGTATGTCTACGACCGGCCCTGGGAGAAGGACCCGGAAGCTGACGAGGGCGAGGAAGACCACAAGGTTCTGCCGCTCCACGCCCCCAACAGCTGACGGACATCGCCGACGCCGGTCTGGGCGGCCACGAGCCCGTCACCACCGTTTGCTTGAGTCTTGTTGTCGCCGGTGCCGGGACCAACGTGCATTCAGCTCGGGTGTACCTATCGGATGTGCCTAGCGAGCACGCCGGGCCCACGTGTCAGCGATCGACGCCGTGGGGCGGTCCACCGGTGCCCCGGCGTCGCAGGACACCGAGGATCACCAGGAGCCCGCCCAGGATGCCGGCCAGGGCGACGATGCTCCAGGGCGTCCAGAGCTCTGTGCTCATCGCTGCAACCGGGGGCAACACCGACGCTCCGAACAGGGGCCCGACCAGGGCCACGCCGGCGACCAGGAGAGCCAAGAGGAGGACCCGGCCGACAAGAGCGCGCGTGCTGGCAGCCACGACCTCGGGCGGCGGGGTCGGATCGGTCTCCCGCAACCGCAGGAGCAGGTCGCCGGTCTCCAGGGCCATGATCGCGGCCAGCGCGACCACCCCCCCGGTGATCCTGGCCGACAGGTCTTCGATCCCGGTGGGGACCAGCAAGAGCCCGGCCACGAGGATCAGGCCGGCGATGGCGGCCGGGCGCCGGTGGCCTTGGAGGACAGCGATCCACGCACCCAGACCTGCAAGACCCACGATGGCCGCAGCCCACAGCCGGGCCTCGAGGTGGCTCAACGCCAGCCAGGCGGTACCCAAGCCAGCGGCCAGGACGCCGACAAGGGCGAGCGCGACGAGGCTGGCGGGCCGTTGCTGGCTCACGCGTGGATCACCTCGCGGAGGGTGACCTCTAAGAGTTGGCCGGGCTGCCACTCGACGACCCTGGCGCCGGCGGTCGTGACGGCGTCGAGGGCCTGTTCTCGGCGGCGCTTGACCGCCTGGACCTCGGGCCCGCCGTCCTCGGGCCAGTGGGTGGCCGGCGTGATGACCAGGACAGGGACCTCGCGGACGCGCAGGGCCTTGAGGGCCTCGTGGAGCCGGGGCTCGTTCTCGAGGCTTGAGATGAGCACGAAGAGCGACCGGGCCCTCAGGCCGGGCATCATCTCCTCGATCTTCTGACCGATGGACATGTTCCCGTGGGGGCTGTTGCCGGCGATCAGCTCAAGGATGTTCTTGCGCTGGCGGGTGGGTGGCTGGGGTTTGACGGTGTGGAACCGGTCGGTGGCCAGGTGGAAGGTCACCTGGTCGCGGGCCTTCATGAACGCGTTGGCGATGGCGGCAGCGGCTCGCGCGCCGCGGTACCAGGGGGCGTGTTCGCGGACGCCCATGGCTTCCCAGTGGCGACCGTCGAGGACGATGTTGATCACCGAGAAGCTCTCCTTGACGCGTTGGTTGACGATGAGGTCGTTGGTCCGGGCCGAGGCGCGCCAGTTGATGTTGCGGATCGAGTCGCCGGTCTCGTACTGGCGTAGCGCGTAGAACTCGAACCCGTCGCCGGGCTGCTGGACCTCGAGGGCCCCGATGTAGGGCGTGACCATGCGCGAACCCAGGGGCAGGTCGCGGATCTGCTCGAACCGGGGGAAGGCCAGCAGCTTGGCCGCCGGGGCGACCTGGATCTCGCGGGTGACCAGGCCGGCCGGGTCCTCGATCAGGACCCGCATGGGGCCGACCTCGTAGGGCCCGTGGAGCAGGGGCGTGACCTGGGCTTCGATGGTCTCGGTGCCACCGCCGGGCAGAGCCACGGACCCGGTGGTGTTCTCGGTTGTATCCTCGAAGCTCCCGGGCAGGTCGATGCGGTAGCGGACGACCAAGGACCGGCGCGAACCGTTCGTAAGGGTCGCGGTGAGGCCCAGGGTCTCCTTCTCGCTGATCTCGTCGCGCTCGATCTCGATGGTGCCGTCGAGGTTGGGGCGTCCCAGCATGGTCCAGGCCAGGACGACGTGGAGGCCAA
>CAZBKU010000221.1:0-4947 GCA_964492585.1 uncultured Thermoplasmatales archaeon
CTCGGCCGTGGACTTCATCCCAGCGGGGTCGCTGCCGGCCACAGGCTCGGAGAGCGCGTAGGCGCCCAGGCCCCCGCCGCAGAGGTCGGGCAGGAACCGCTCGCGCTGGTCCTCGGTCCCCCACTTGTAGATCGGCCAGGCGCACAGCGAGTTGTTGACGCTTGTGATCACGCCGTGGCTGGCGCAGATCTTGGAGAGCTCCTCGATGGTGATCGCGTAGCTCACCGAGTCGGCCCCGGACCCACCGTACTCGGCGGGGACCAGCATGCCCATCAGGCCGAGGTCGGCCAGGCGCTTGACGTTCTCCTTGGGGAACCGCTTCTCGCGGTCGATCTCCTCGGCGATGGGCGCCACGTGCTTCTTGGCGAAGTCACGCACCGTCCGTCGGATGAACTCCTGCTCCTCGCTGAGCTCAAGCAGGTGTCCGGAGCCATCGGGGGACATGGGGGGTCGCCCAACGATTCCGGGTCGGGAGGATCAAGGTTTCCTCAGGGGCCGCCGCGGTGGACGACCCCTGGGATGGCCGGGAGGCGGAGGCGGGACCAGGCCAAGGGGTCAAGGCACCCTCTCACCGGGAGGAAGGGCAAGGCACGTGCTGACCTGCAGGGGGCTGTCGCCTGGTCCCGCGGTCGATGATGGCCTCGATCAGGCCATCAAGGGTTCGTGGCGCTGGGCCAGAAGGTCAGCCTCGACGAGACGTCGCGTCTCCTCTCGGTCCAGGCAGATCGTATGTTCGGTCCCATCCCGACCGAGCACCAGGACGAGCTGGGTGTCGGTCGAGCCCACGTCGGTCACCCCGAAGCCCTTGGCGATCAGGTCACGGACGCGGTCCAGGTTGGGGGCGTGTTGGGTTCGCATGGTTCTCCTCATCCGCGCATCGCCCAGGGTACCTTGTAAACCGCCGAGAGGAACAAAGGTC
Organism: uncultured Thermoplasmatales archaeon; assembly: GCA_964492585.1. Taxonomy (GTDB): domain Archaea; phylum Thermoplasmatota; class SW-10-69-26; order SW-10-69-26; family SW-10-69-26; genus CAYXGD01. Next base: position 920 of record CAZBKU010000221.1, read on the forward strand.
CAGAACCGCAACGTTGAAGATGGGCAGCGATACCGCGCCGGGGCGTCGACGTACGCCGGGACCAAGGCCGCAGCCTATTTGACCCCGGGCCTCCGTCGGCGGCTCGTGGCAGGCAACCAGGGACCTGTGCAGGACGTCGGGATCGTCGGCGGTGGGGCCGCGGGCTTGGTCACCGCGCTCACCCTCCTCGAGCGGGTCCCGGACCTGGACGTGACCGTCTACGAGAAGGACCCCGAGGCCTACACGACCCTGTGCGCCGAGGGGATCAGCGACAAGACCCTGGACCTGTTCTCCGCCTTCGACACACGGGAGCACTGCGTCCAGACGTTCGCCGGAGCCAGCTGGTGGTTCCCTGGGGACGTGGACGTCCACGTCGACGAGCCCTGCTACACGCTGCAACGGTCGACCTGGATCCCGGCCATGGCCCAAGCCCTCGAAGCCCGGGGCGGCACCTACGAGACCGGACGCAAGGTCACCGTCGACGAGGTCGGCGGCCTGGCACGCCAGCACGACCTGCTGGTCGGCGCCGACGGGCCCGGCTCGAGGGTCCGCGAGCACATCGGTGGCCAAGCGATCACCCGCCTGGGGGTCCAGATCCGCCTCAAGGCCCCCTGGGACGGGGACCGGTTGGCCTTCTACACGCACAAGGCCTTCAGCCCGGAGTACGCCTGGGTCTTCCCCAAGGGCGAGATCCTCAACGTGGGTATCCTGGGTGAGGCCGACGGCAAGGACTGGGACCGGATCGGCGCCTTCTGCCGGTGGGTCGACCAGCGGTGGGGGACCAGCCTGACCAAGGGCAAGACCGTCAAACGCGAAGCCTACCCGATCGCGTTCAACGGGACACGGCAGGCCAAGGACAACGTGGTCCTGGTCGGCGACGCCGCTGGCTTGACCAACCCCCTGACCAAGGGGGGCTTGGCCGCGATCATCCACACCAGCCAGCTGATCGCCGACACCGTGGAGGACGCCGCCGAGGGCCGATTGAACGGGGGCACTGGCACCGACGTCGCCAGCACCGTGGCACCGCGGATCGCCGAGCACCCGGTGGCCGACCCGATCTACCAGGAAGCGCTGGAGATCATCCTGGCGTGGGAGAACGAGGATTTCGAGAAGCTGGCCCAGGTGGCGCCCTCCCAGGTCACCGCCGGGGGAAGCGTGGTCAAGCGCGCCGGTCTTCTGTCGATGGGCATCCTGGCCAACCTCCCCCGGACCCGTGAGATCTGGACCCTGTACCGGGCGATGTCGCTGTCGAAAGAGTACTCCTGGTAGGCCTGGCTGAGGCAACTTGACCCTTGGGACAAGATAGCACCTTTTATCCGACCAAACAGATGTTTGCGCCGCGATGGTGGAGGAGGCGGCCGATCTCGAGGAAGAGCTTCGACGACGGAAAGAGCTCAAGGTCAAGGTGCCCACGGAGCTCTACATCAAGCTGCATCAGAACAAGATCATCAACGGTGATCTTCTCAGCGAGGTCGTCACCGACGCCCTGGAGGACTACCTGGGCGAGGAGATGGGCGACATCGAGCTCAACGGTGACGGCTCCGATGACGACGGGTGAGAGCCAGCTGAGATCCGGGAGCCAGCTACGAAGGCTATAAAACGCTTCGCCGGCGTGCAGCGGCGAGGACCGGTCCAGATGGCCCTGGAACCCGACGTCGAGGCCGGGGTACCCCCCGTCCAAGAGGAGATCGAGGCTGAGACCACCCAAGATCGGTTGGTCTCGGACATGACCGACGCTCTGCGTCGTCTCGAGGCCAACACGAAAGGTGTCTTCGGGTCGGCCGTGGTCGACCGCCAAGGCTTCCCCATCGCGTGGGATCTCAAGGGCGGGACCCAGCAGACCAGCGTCGGCTTGCTGGGCGCCACGCTGCGCACCCAGCTCCTGCGTGCCTCGACCACCTTGGACCTGGGCGACTTCACCTCGGGCCTCGTCAAGTTCGAGAAGGGCTACCTGGGCGTCTTCGAGGTGAGCGTCGACGAGCTCTTCCTCGTCGTCCTCGCCGGCAGCCAGGTGAACACCATGGACCTGCTCTTGGAGACCGACGCCGTGCTCCGTGAACTACGAGAGATCCTTGGGGGCGGGTAGGATGGTGATCAACACCACCCTGGTCGTCGGCTACGTCGTGGCCACCATGTTCGGGGTTGGGGCCCTGCTCTTCGGCGGCCGCGCCGTCGCGGTCCTCCGCCGCCCGCCCACCGGCGAGGCCGGCCGAGAGCTTGTCTTCCTGACCGGACGCGAGCTGGTGCCGGCGTTAGCCACCGCTGGCATCGTCCTGCTGATCGAGTGGGTCGAATGGATCGTCAGCGGCCTTCGAGGCGCCGACCTGATCGCTCTGCCTAGCTTCGGCTTCTACGCCAACATCGCCCAAGGCCTGCTGTTGTTCGTGGCCGCGGTCATGGCCTACCGGGTCCTGGTCCCCTACACCCGGGGCCAGCGCCAACAGCAGACCCGGATGATCCTGGACCGGTTGGCCGCCCGCGTGGCGCTGTTGCGTGGGCGGCGGTGAACCTTAGGCTACGTATCGCGCCGGGTAGCACGAGGATCGCCAAGCAGATCCGTCAGCTGAGGCGTTGCAAAGGGAAAGAGGAGACGGCGGGATCGGGGCGGCGACCCCGTCCCGCGGGAGCCCTTGCGGGCCTGATGGTCCGTCGTGCCCGGTCGGGCCCTACTGACCCTGGGCGGCCTTGGTGAGGGCCGGGACCAGGTCGTAGAGATCCCCGACGATGCCGTAGTCGGCGTGCTCGAAGAAGGGAGCATTCTCGTCGGTGTTGATGACCACGATGGTATCGCTGTCCCGGCAGCCGGCCAGGTGCTGGATCTGGCCGCTGATGCCGCACGCCAGGTAGACCTTGGGCTTGACGACCTTGCCAGAGAGGCCGATCCACCGGTCGTCGCCCAGCCAGTGCAGGTCGGCGGCGATCGGCCGGGTGCAGCCGACCTCGCCGCCCAAGGCCTCGGCCAGGTCGAAGATGAGCTCCATGTCGTCCTCTTCCTTCACGCCGCGGCCGAACGCCACGACGATCTCAGCCTTCTCGATATCCACGCCTTCTGAAGAGGCGGCCTCCAGGGAGGTGCGCTGGACCGAGCCCTCTTCCAGGCTGACCCCGGCGTCCTCGGGGGACGGGCTGTCGCCGCTGGCCGGGTCGAAGGCATGCGGGGCGATGGTGGCCACGGTGGTCTCGGCCGTGATCTCCTCGGTGGCCACGGTCTGGCCGCCCATGTACTTGCGTTTGAAGCGGCCCTCGTCGTCGATGTCGATGGCCACGGCGACGTAGGCAGCCTCAAGGCGGGCAGCCAGGCGGGGAGCGATCTCCTTGCCCCGCCGGTTGCCGCCGACCAGGATGGTCGACGCGCCGAGGTCCTCGGCCACCTGGGCCAGGGCCCCGGTGGCGGTCTCGGACATGTAGGCGGTGTCCTCGCCGCCGATGGTCAGCACCCGGTCGGCGCCGGGAGCGATCCCGTCGGCCTGGTCGGCCAGGGGACCGATGGCCAGGGCGACGACCTCCTCGCCCAGCGCCTTGGCGGCGGTGACGAGCTCTGGGTAGAGGTCCTTGCTGGTGGCCGCGATGAGGACGGTCATCTAGAGCACCCCCTCTTTCTTGAGCTTGTCGAGGAGCTCGGTGGCGTCCTCGCCGGGATCGCTGGCGTCCCAGATCTCCTGCTTGCGGGTCTGCTCGGGGGCCACGTTGTTCACGATCTTCAGGGTGGCCTTGGCCTCGACGCCAAGGTCGCTGGCGCTCTTCTCCTCCAAGGGCTTGTTCTTGGCCTGGAGGATCTGGGTCAGGGCCGGGAGCCGGGGGTCGTTGATCGACTCGACCACGGTGACAACAGCCGGGAAGGGCGCGGTCAGACCCTCGATGCCCTCGTCGATCTCCCGGGAGACCTCGACACCGCCGTCGGTGACGGTGAGCTCGGCCACGTAGGAGAGCAGGGAGGCACCCAGGAGCTCGGCGACCATGGGGCCCGTGCTAGCCGTATGGCTGTCGGCCGACTCCTCGGAGGCCAGGACCAGATCGATCCCACCCTC
>CAZBKU010000222.1:0-4940 GCA_964492585.1 uncultured Thermoplasmatales archaeon
AGAGCTGGGGGCTCTGGGAGAGGTAGGCGGTCTCCTCGAAGTACTGGACCTCGAAGATGTCGGTCCCACCCTCGCTGGCTGCCCCGATGATGTTGGGGCTGTGGATCTCGGTGAAGCCGTTGTCCCGGAACCAGGCCCGGCCGCCCTCCAGGGCCGCCGACCGGATGCGGAAGATGGCCTGGACCTGAGGGTTGCGGACGTCCAGGAACCGGTTGTCGATGCGCGTGTCGATCTCGGTGTCGACCCGGTCGACCACACCCATCGGCAGCGGGGCATCGGCCTCGTTGAGGACCTCGACCTCGAGGGGCAGGACCTCGAACCCGCCGGGCGCTTGGTCGCTCTCCTGGACCTTGCCCTTGAGGGCGACCGCGCTCTCGCGGTGGGTCTCGATGAAGGCCTCGGCGATGTCCTCGCCGACCTTCTTCTTGGGCAGGACGACCTGGCAGGTGGTCAGACCCTGGCGGAGCTGGACGAAGGCGATGCCGCCCAGGTCACGGACCTCCTGGATCCATCCACCCAGGACGACCTCCTGGCCGTCCATCTCGGCAGATAGCTCCGAGATATCGGTGCGCTGGTTGAGGGGGATGCTCATGGCCGGGCGAAGGCGGAGGTCCTTTATCAATGCCTTGGGCCTCCGGAGCGTCGATGCGGTCCACCGGAGGCCCGGGGGCAAACGGAGCAAGCGGGCAAGGGTCGGGGGCAGAGCTCAGGCCGGTTGCTCGCAGGCCAGGGCCTGGCCGTACTCCTTCTCCTTGACGTGGTCCTCTGCCTGGCGCACGCAGTCCTTGACCCGGTCCACCTGGCACTGGACGTCCTCGCAGAGCGAGGCGCCGGCGTTGGGGGTCAGGTCGACCACGGGGGCGACGCTCGCAAACAAGCCGATCACGATGGCGATGGTGGCGATGCGGGTGAACATGGTCCTCTCCTCTGCACGGTAGCACCCGGGGACCGGGCACCACGACCTGCACCGGCTGGGGGCACGTGAGGCTTCCGGTCGGCGCGGGCGTCAGGCTGGCTGCTTGAGCCGGTCAGCCCAGCGCTTCCTCAGCTTCTGGAGCTTGGGATCGATGACGGCCTGGCAGTAGCCCTGGCTCGGGTTCTTCTCGTAGTACCCCTGGTGGTGGTCCTCGGCCTCGTAGAAGGTCTCCAAGGGCTCGACCTCGGTGACGATGCCCTCCCAGATGCCCTCGTCCTCGAGCCAGGCGATGACCGTCTGGGCCGTCTCGTGCTGCTGGTCGTCGTGGGTGAGGACGATCGAGCGGTACTGGGGGCCCACGTCGTTGCCCTGGCGGTCCTTGGTCGTGGGGTCGTGGATCGTGAAGAAGACCTCGAGCAGCTCCCGGTAGGTGATCTCCTCGGGATCGAAGGCGACCTGGACGACCTCGGCGTGGCCGGTGGTCTTGGCGCACACCTGCTCGTAGGTCGGGTCCTCAAGGTGACCACCGGCGTACCCACTGGTCACGTCCTCGACGCCCTCGATGCGTCGCAGCGCAGCCTCGACGCACCAGAAGCAGCCCCCGCCGAGCGTGGCGGTCTCCAGCTCCGGGCTCATCGAACCAGAGTAGCCGCCCTTGGACCAAGAACCTGTGCCTTGGCGGCTGGCGGCTCCAGCCTACGGAGAGGACGGGGGGCCTTTTATGGTCGCCCGGCCCCCTTCCCGGTCAGAGGCGAGCTGGTGACCACCAGGATCCCAAGCCTCGTCGCCGTCGTCGTGCTGCTCGCAGCCGGCCTCTTGTCGCCGGTCGGCGCCATGGAGCCCGACGCTGACGCCGAGGCCACGGTCCATCCGACCCCCCACCCCAGCATCACCATCGACGGGGACGAGGAGCTGGGCGCCCCGGGCTCCGGGGTGACCTCGGGCCAGGGCACCCCCAGCGATCCCTACGTGATCGAGGACCTCTCGATCCTGCCGACCCGATCCTGGGGGATCCAGGTCACCGGCACCACGGCCCACCTCGTGATCCGCGACGTCGTCATCGAGGGCCGGGGCCTCCAGGGCCAGGGCACCGCCAGCTGCCAGACCCCCCCGGCGGTCCCCTGCAGCAGCTCTGTCGGGATCCATCTGGTCGACGCAGCCAACGTCACGGTCCAGCGGGCTCGGGTCACCAGCCTCGTCGATGGGCTCCTCGTCCAGGGTTCCCAGGACATCCGGATCCAAGCCACGGCCCTGGCCGATCTGGATGCGCCAGAGTCCATGGGCTTCGAGCGCGGTCTCACGGTGAAGGGGAGCCAGGGGGTCCACGCCAGCAACCTGACCGTCCAGGGCGCTGTGGAACCGGTGGTCCTGGCGGCAAGCCGGGAGGTGCACATCGTCGACGCCAGCCTGGCCGGCTGGGCCGATGCCGGCTACATCGTCCTCGAACGCCTCGAGGACGTGCGCCTGGAGCGCGTGGTCACGGAGACCAGCGGTATCCGGATCGACGACGACGTGACCGGCCTGGAGCTCCGGCGGTCGAGCATCCAGGCCGAGAGGACCGCCGTGTCCCACGCGTGGGGGACCCTCGAGGAGGTCACCGTCTGTGGTGTGAGCTTGTCGGCCGGTAGCCAGAAGGAGGCTGCCGTGTTCCTGGAAGGCCACGGGGTCCGGTTCCTGGGCAACACCCTGCTCGATGCCCCGCAGGGCGTGGTGCTGTGGGGGAGCCAGATCACCGTCGAGCACAACCGCATCGAGAACGTCACCGGTCCGTTCGCGGCCGGCCTGGACCTGGACACCGACGGCGGCCAGGTCCACACGAACCGGATCGCCAACAACAGCTGGGGGCTGTCGGCCCGCGGCAGCGACATCCTGATCTCCGGCAACTGGTGGGGCGACCCGGACGGTCCCTCGGGCTTCGGGGAGGGGGACGGGGACGGGGTGAACATCGGGATCTTCGCCACCAACGTGACCCTGGGCGAACCCCTGGACCACGTCCCGGCCACCGGCCCCGGTCCGGCCGGTTGCCAGGGTCCCGACCGGCCCGCCGGCGCCGAGCGGACGCCCGAGCTGGGTGTCGAGGCGGGGATCGATGTGACCCTGACCCCGTGATAGGTCGAGCCCTGGCCTTCCCGCAACCCCCAAGACCCGCGACCCCGCTTACCTGACCATGCGCGTGGCGCTGATCTCGGATATCCACGGGAACCGGGTCGCGCTGGACGCCGTCCTCGACGATCTGGAGGGCGAGGTCATCGACCGGGTGGTCTGCCTGGGGGACATCGCCGCCACGGGGCCCGAACCGATGGCGTGCATCGAGGAGGTCGCCGCCATGGGATGCCCGGTGGTCCTGGGCAACACCGACGAGGACCTGCTGGGGGAGACCTACGAGCCCAAGCTGGCCCCACCCGACCAGGACCTGGCCGAGATCAACGCCTGGTGCCTGGATCAGCTGGGCGACGAGGACCGCGACCACCTGCACCGTTACGTGGACCAGATCCGTCTGGACATCGGCGGTGTCGACCTGTTCTGCTGTCATGGGACACCGGCGTCCAACGTGGCCCCGGTCTTCGCCCAGACGCCCGGCGACGAGCTGGCCGAGATCTTCGAGGGGGTGGATGCCGGTGTGATCGCGGTCGGCCACACCCACGAGCAGGTGGCCCGCTGGTTCGATGGGTCCCTCCTGGTCAACCCGGGAAGCGTGGGCCTACCGTTCCAGCGGGATGCCAAGGGAGCGGTCACCCGTTGGCCGCTGTGCGCGCAGTACGCGATCCTGGAGCACCGGGAGGGTCGCCTGTCGGCCGACCTGCGTCGTGTCCCGGTCGACCTGGAGGACCTCCAGCTCGCGGTGGAGACCAGCAGGATGCCAAGCGGGCAGGCCTGGCTGGCCCGCTGGGGCTGATCAGAACAGCTTGCGGGCCACATCGTCGGGGTCGAAGGGGCCCCCGTGGCCGACGTAGATGCGCCGGGGCTTGCGGTCGAGCAGCTGGCGGAGGCTCCTGCGGATCGCGTCGACGTCGTCGGCGAACGGCGGCAGGTCCGGGGTCGTCTTCCGCAGCGACCTGGCCAGGAGATCCCCGACCAGGCAGTCGCCGCTCTCCAGTTCCAGGCTGATCGAGCCCGGGGTATGCCCGGGGGTCGGCAGGATCCGGCCGTGGATGCCGAACCGGTCCAGCGGCTCGTGGCCCTCGAGGACGATGTCGGGCTCGATCGGGGTCGCGTCGTCACCGCCGGCCAGGGGCTTCATCAACCGACCGAGCAGGCCGTTCGGGTGCAAGGGCGGGTTCTTACCCTGACGCACGGCCTCGGCATCGGCCTCGTGGACGGCCAGGGGCGCATCGGTGAGGGCCTTGAGCCCGGCTGCCCCGCCGAAGTGGTCCTGGTGGCCGTGGGTCAAGAGGATCAAGGAGAGCTCCTCGGGGTCGACGCCCTGGTCGGCGATGCCGTCGACGATGTCGTCGACGTGGCCGGGCATGCCGGTGTCGACCAGGACGGGACGCTGACCTTGGATCAGGAACGCGTTCACGAAGCCGAGATCCAGGGTGGTGATCGTGGGCTCTGCCGGGTCACCCATCGTGGCCCGCCAGCTTGCCTTGGCCCTTTAGCATGTCGCCTTCGGGCCTTAGGGGCCCAGTCGGTTCAGGCGATCGCCTCCATCCCTTCCTCGCTCAAGCGGGCGACCTCGGCCCACTTGCTGGAGGAGAGGAAGTCGCGCGGGTCGACCAGTTCCCCGGCGATGGCCGCGCAGGCCGCCGTGGCCGGGCTTACCAGGTAGGAAAGGCTCTCGACATGGCCCATCCGGCCGGGGAAGTTCCGGTTGCTGGTGCTCACGCACACCTCGCCCTCGTCGAGGACGCCGCCCATGCCGCCGAAGCAGGCCCCGCAGCTGGACGGGTTGAAGACGCCGCCGGCGTCGGTGACGATGTCGGCGATGCCCTCGGCCATGGCCTGCTTGTAGAACTTCGTGCTGGCCGTGTAGACCAGCAGGCGCGTGTCGCGGGCGGTCTGTTCGCCCTCGAGGATGGTGGCG
>CAZBKU010000223.1:0-4914 GCA_964492585.1 uncultured Thermoplasmatales archaeon
CCGCTGGTCAGGTTGGAGCACGAGGAGCAGGTCGCCATCGTCACCCTCGACCGTCCCGCCAAACGGAACGCCCTCTCGCCAGAGCTCCTGGCCGAGCTGATCGAGGCCCTCGACGAGGCCGCTGGGAAGGACCCCAGAGCCTTGCTGCTCAAGGGGGAGGGCCCGGTGTTCTCCGCTGGCGGTGACATCGGCGCCATGGCGGACCGGCTCGGGGACCCCACAGCCACCCGCCAGGCCCTTGGGAGCCTGCTCAACCCCGCGATCCATGCCGTGGCCACGTTCCCCGCCCCGACCGTGGCCCGGGTCCAGGGATCTGCCGTGGGCGCCGGGCTCGGCCTGGCGCTGGCCTGCGATCTCACCGTGGCCGGCGAGAGCGCCACGCTCGGCGCGGTCCACACCCGCCTGGGCTTGACCCCTGATGGCGGGACCAGCTGGCTGTTGACCCGCCTGATCGGACCTAAACGGGCCCTGGCCATGATCCTGGAAGCCAGCACGCTCACCGGGGACAAGGCCGCCGCGATCGGCCTGATCAGCCACGCGGTCCCCAAGGGGCAGCTCGACGCCACCGTGGAGGAGCTCGTCGAGCACCTTGCCAGCGGTCCCACCCGGGCATACCTCAAGGCCCGCGACCTGGTCGAGGCCGCCACGGACCTGGACCTTGGGTCGATGCTCGATCGGGAGGCCGACAGCCAGGCCCTGATGTACGCCACCGAGGACCAACAGGAGGGCGTCCAGGCCTTCCTGGAGGACCGCGAGGCCCGGTTCCAGGGCCGCTGAGCCCTGATCGGCCGACGTTCCAAGGCCAGACCCGGAACCTTCATCCCTGCCGGGGTCCGATGCTGACCCGATGAGAGCCGTGGTGTTGGCCCTCCTGGTGCTCACCGGTGCCCTGGCCGGGTGCATCGACGGCGAGGAGGACCCCTACGCCGCCCCTGACGACGGTGGCGGCTCGGACGATCGAGACGGTGGCAGCCAAGGGTCCGACGGGACCACCGCAGATCGGGAGACCGGGATCCCGGCACCCACCCTGCCGGTCGGGCGGGCCTGGACCTACGAGGCCACCGGTGTCTACGACACCGGGACCACGGTCACGATCGTGGTCGCCGAGGCCACCGACGACGGCTACCTCCTGGCCGGCAAGACCCCGGCAGACCTGACGGAGGACATCCTCTGGGACCGGCCCTGGCAGGGCGAGGTCGACGACGAGCTCAACCCGGTCGGCGAGGGGGCCGCCCAGCTCTTCGACTTCCCGCTGGACAACGGGAAGACCTGGGAGGACCGCGGCACCACGGTCACGTCCCGGATCGGCCAGATCCCCCACCCCGACGGCCAACGCATCGGGTTGATCATGAGCGCTTCCGGGGAGAGCGGGAACCGGACCTGGACCTACGATCCCCAGGTCGGCTACATGACCAGTTACAAGAGCACCCGGGGGGACACGACCTACCTCCAGCTCAACCTGACCGACGTCGCCACCTCCGAGACCTGGACCTGGTACGAGGCCCACGAGCTCGCCTTCAGCGACGGCAGCGCTCCCGGCATGCTTGAGGTGTCCAGCCAGGCCACCGGGGTCGTGGTCTCCGCCGGCGGCTGGGGTGGCGGGCAAGCCCAGCTCATCCCGCCCCTGACCGGTCCAACCCCGGCCACCTACCAGTTCACCGACGAGGAACGATGGACCTACGATCGCTTCGAGGCTGCCGAGGGGAGCTGGCAGTTGACCGCCCAGTCCCCGCCCGATGGCCTCGGGTACATCACCGGCGCTTCGGTCACCTGGACCGGGCCTGGAGCTCCCTGAACCCCGAGCCACGTCGACCCCGACCCCGGTGAGGCCAGAAGGCCTAAGAGACCAGAGGTCCCCTACCGGTCCATGGGACGAGCTTGGGAGGCCCTGCTCCTTGCTGTGATCGTGGCCAGCCCCGTGCTGGGCGGTTGCATCGGCGCCGACAGCCCGCTTGAACAACAGACCACCGACACCGACCCCCAGGATCTGGTGGACCAGCTCCTGCGGGTCCGCGAGGACCGAGGGTTCGAGGTCGACACGCCGGTCCAGGTCGTGCTCGTCGGGTTCGAGCCCGGCACCGGCCAGGCGCTGCAAGCCGCCTTGGAGCCCGAGGAGGTCCTGCACGCAGCCCTGTCGTTCACGCGCGACTTCCCGCCGGGCAGCGGCCAACCGGTCGACCCCGCGGACCTGATCGTGCCGGTCACCCCCGAGGCCAACCACACCGTCGAGCAGGTCGACGAGGTCGTCGCCGAGCGCTTCTTCTCGTCCGTGTCCGAGCACCCGGTCGAGGGGGCCGACGATGTCTACGATGCCAACGCCGCGGAGGACGAGCTGGCACGCCTGCTTCCCGAGGCCGGCATCGAGCTGGACACGGACACGCCCACATTCGTGATCCTACATGCCCAAGACCGCCTCGACGGCCAGCACGCCTGGCGGTTCACCTACCCCAACGGGCACCTGGAGCCCGTGCGCGCCTTCGGGGAACGCACCCCCATGCTCGTCTACGACGTCAGCGCCGAAGAGGATCCCTACGTGGTCGGTCCCGAGGGCGACGCCGACGTGGCCGACTACAACCGCCAGGTCGAGGCCGGCGGGGACCAGACGGTCTCCAGCCTCGAGGAGCTGGTGATCGACGCCACGCACTACCGGCTGGCCAAGGGCTCGATCTACCCCGTCTCGACCCAACCGTGCCACAACGTCAGCTTCGTGCTGGCCGTCCACCAGTCGGCGGTCAGCGACCTCCAACCGGGGGCACCAGGACCCGAGGCCTGGGTCGACGTGGCCGCCCAACAGGCCGCCTTCGAGAACGCCACCGGCGACGAGGTCACGGTCAACCTGGAGACGATCATGCTTCCCCAGGACGACCCGGTGCTCGACGCCACCACGCGGCGCGCGGCCGGGACGGCCGGCAGCGGGGTCTTCCTGGACACCATGCGCTGGTACCTGGATCAGAACTGGGAGACCTACGTCGACGTCGACGAGGACTGCGAGAACTACCTCAGCCTGCTCCTCTACGCGGACGCCACCAGCGAGCTGGGCCGGGGCTTCAGCGGCATCGGCATGTACGACGTCAACACCGACCGGCGGATCACCTTCAGCGTCGTCACCGACGTCTACCGGCTGGAGAACGGGTACGACGGTCCCGGCGACGACATGCTCGGCTACGAGGACGACCGCGAGCCCGACTACGTCAACCGGCTGTACAGCCACGAGACCGGGCACATCCTCGGCCTCCATCACCCCCAGCACCTCTCCCGGGCCGACGGTGAGCCCTCCCCGGTCAACCACGCCTTCGAGAGCGTCTGGAGCTCGATGAGCTACCAGGTCAGCGACCGGACCATCGACTTCGGCGAGATCGACAAGGCCCAGTTCCAGCGCAACCGGGCCGGCTACATCGTCCAGCAAGCCCAGCTCTTGGACCTGGAGGGCACGCCCGCCTACCAGGCCGCCCTGGAGGCCGCCGCCCAGCACGACTGGGTCGGCGTCCAGATGGCCTTGGAGGACGAGGTCCGCGATCAGGCCGACGTGGCCTCCCAGGCCGGGTTGCCCACCGTCCACCTGACCGACCACCACTGGCACCCAGGCCCGTCCTGAGGCCACGGTCGGCGGCCATGCCCGCCTGCCACAACCCTGATAACACGCGGCCCCATCGGTCGGCCTGTGAAGCCGGGAGACATCGTCGAGCTGAAGGAGGGGACCCTTGGCCTCTCCAGCGACGACCTGCTCGCCATCTACCTCGAGCGGGTCAAGCGCTCCAAGAACTACCTGGCCGTCGTCCACACGAGCAAGGGCACCAAGGAGGTCGACACCGACCGGATCAAGCGCACGGTCCTGCGCTCCCGCGTCGACGATCCCACCGGTATGGACGAGGGCGAGCTCAAGGCCCGGCTGCGGCAGATGCGAGCCCAGGTCCGCGAGCACGCCAAGGCCCGCGAGGAGCGCGAGGTGCCCGACGAGCTCGACGACCGGCGCCTCTGGGAGCTTGTCGTCAACGAGGTGGACACCTTCACCCCCGACGAGGCCATCGAGATCATCTACGGGCCCACGGCCACCCAGGAGGAGAAGGCCCAGGTCCACCAGGCCCTCCAGTCTTGTCAGACCCAGGGCGTGGGCTACCTCGAGCGCGCCGAGGGCCACGGTGAGGTCTGGCGGCCCCACACCGTCGACGAGGTCAAGGCCATCCGGCGCGAGATCGAGGGCATGCACCGGTTGCGCAACAAGCTCATCCGGACCGAGCAGGTCTGGGACGAGGACCTCGAGGACGAGATCACGCGCGTGATCACCGTGCCTGTCGAGGAGGCCGGCCTGGACGAGGACGACCGGCGCCGCTTGGACCTGGTCGCCGAGTTCATGACCGACTTCGTGCTCCACGACACCGACCGGGGCGTGGTCGGGCTGGCAGGCACCCGGACCCACACCATGGAGGGGTTCACGCTGTTCACCTTCTGCCGGTTCTTGGCCTTCGACTGGCTGGGGGACACCAAGGCCAGCATCAGCGGGGCCTTCGTCCGTTTCCTGGTGGACACGGGCCTGATGGACGTCCGCCAGGCCAACGAGCTGGTCGCCCGTCGCTACATCAACCTCTCCGACTTCTTCGACTGGGAGGTCCCCGGGGACTGCGTCCGCCAGGCCGAGCGCCTGGAGCGCGGGATCCCTGAGGCTGAGGCCGCCCGGCGCGAGGACCTGCGTCACCTGGAGACCTACACGATCGACCCGCCGGACGCCAAGGACTTCGACGACGCCATCAGCCTCGTCGAGGACGGCGACGACACGCTGCTCTACGTCCACATCGCTGACGTCAGCCACTACGTCGACGCCGGCAGCACCATCGACCACGAGGCCCGGCGTCGCGGCACCAGTGTCTACATCCCGACCCGCGTGCTCCCGATGCTGCCCCCGCGCCTGGCCGACGA
>CAZBKU010000224.1:0-4877 GCA_964492585.1 uncultured Thermoplasmatales archaeon
ACGACCACTGCTTCCTCACCGAGGCCGGCTCTCGGAAGGCCGCGTTCCAGGCAGGCATCGCACAGATCGGCTCCACGTCGACGACCCTGGATCGCTCCCTGCCGGTGATCACCAGCACCGAGCTCTCCCTGGACGACGGGCTCGGCCTGCCCGAGCACCGGATCCAGGGCCGCGATGTCCAGGTCATGGCCGCCGGCCAGGAGGTCCACCTGGAGGCCTGCGTCGACAAGGACGGGCCCTCCGACCTGGCACAGGTCAGCTTCTTCATGGTCACCACCCTGGAGAACGGGACCACCATCCAACGCACGACCCAGCTCAACCAGACCGGCGGCGGCTGCTACAGCTTCGACGACCTGGGCACGTGGACCAACCGGTCCAGCCTCTACCCCGAGGCGTTCTGGACCGCCGGGTTCGAGGCCACCGACGAGGCCGGCAACATCGCAGAGGTCCCCCTGGGGACGCTCTACCTCGACACCGACGCCCCAGCCAGCGGTCCGGGCGCTGTCATGTTCCCCAGAGGCCAGGAGGCCGTGACCCACGGCCAGGAGCTCCGGGTCGACGCCACGATCACCGATGCCAACGAGGTCGCCAAGGCCACCCTGGCGGCCCCCGCGCTCAACCAGACCGGGACCGTGGAGCTCTCGATCAGCAGCACCGACCAGGTCCAGGGCAGCCTCCTGGTCGACCGGCAGGTCCCCGACGGTGACTACACGGCCTACCTGAACATCACCGACGGCGTGGGCAACACCCGGGTCACCCAGGTCACCGTGCCCGTGGACACGACCCAGGTCGAGATCGTCGACGGACCACGTCTGGCCGACCCCGACCCGGCGCTCACCACCGACACCCTGCCGGCGGCCCGACAGCCCGCAGGGTTCAACCTCACGTTCGCCACCGACCAACCCTCCCGGTACCGCGTCCTGGCCGGGACCAACCCGTCCCGGATGGCCGTGGTCGACGAGCACCTGGGTGCCTTCGACACGGAGCACGTGGCCAACGTCACCGGTCTCAACCCCAGCACCACCTACTTCGTCCAGGTCGAAGCCTTCGGCCCCGGCGGCATCACCGCCGAGACCGAGACCTTCCGCGTGGTCACCGGGTCCACCCTGGACCTGGACGTCACCCGGCCAAGCCCCGGCTCGGCCCTGGCCGGCCAGGCATCCGTGGCCTGGACCCTGACCCCAAAGGCCAACACCACGGTCCCCGACGACGCCGAGGCTTCCCTGGTCTTCCAGGTCAAGGGCCCCGGTGACGCGTCCTGGGAGACCGTCGGCGGCACCACCGCCACCCTGGGCAACGCCACGGCCACCGTGGACCTCACCGGTGTCCGCAACGGCATGGGCTACGACCTGCGCCTCCAGGCCACCGTGGCCGAGCAGGCCGCCGCCACCCTGGTCCGGAACCTGACCGTGGACAAGGAGCTACCCACGGTCACGATCCTGGACCCCGAGGGCGGCTGGGCCAACACGACCCGACCCACGTTCACCATCAGCGTCGACGACGTCCTCTCCGGCACCGGGGACGAGCCCGTGCTCGATGCTCGGATCGGCGCCACACCGGCCAGCCACACCGTCGACGAAGACGGCCACGTCGACATCCGACCCGACGAGCCGCTGGCCCCCGGCACCCACCAGCTCATCCTCCGCGTCCAGGACGCCGCCGGCAACCGGGACCAGATCCTCACGCCGGTCCACGTCGACACGACGCCGCCGGATCTCCACGTCGCCAGCTGGGACGAGATCCTGGCCGTGCGACCCGGCCACGACCTCAGCTTGGAGGTCACCGGCCACGACGACGGCCGCCTGGCGCTGGCCGAGGCCAGCCTCGGCACCGCCATGATCCGCCAGGACGACCCACCGGCCTACACCGTCCTCGATCTCCCCGCGCCCGACGAGCTCTCCAAGACCCTGCCGGCCACGGTCCGCCTGGTCGACGCCGCCGGCAACCAAGCCACGCTCACCAAGCAGGTCCGCCTGGATGCCACCCCGCCCTCGCTGCTCTCCGACACCGTGCAGGCCGGCATGACCACGGCCGATGTCCAGCTCACCGTCAGCGAACCCGCCACGGCCCAAGCCCTGGTCGGCGATCGGATCTTCACCAGCGATCCCGGCGAGCAGACCGCGCTTCACCTGACCGGGCTGACCCCCGGCCAGATCACCCGCCTGCCGGTCAACCTCACCGATCAGGCCGGCAACACGGCCCAGGAGACGATCCAGGTCGAGACCGAGCCCGACCTTGAGCCGCCCACGGCTCCGGTCCAGGTGACCGCTAAGGCGCTGCCATCCGGCACCGTGGCGGTCTCCTGGTCCCCGGCCACGGACAACGCCGGCATCCAGGCCTACAAGGTCCTGCGTGCCACCGATCCCGGCCAGGCGCCCCAGGTCGTCGCCACGGTCCCGGGCCCCCGGTTCGTCGACACCTCGGTGACCCCGGGGACCACCTACACCTACCAGGTCCACGCTGTCGATGTCGCTCAACGCCCCGGTCCGGCCGACACCAGCGACCCGGTCAAGGCCGTCGGCCAGCCCACCCTCAGCGACCTGACCCTGACCCCTGACAAGGGTGGCCCAGGAGACACGTTCACCTTCCAGGTGACCTTCGCCTATCCCGGCGGACCACCGCCGGAGACCGTGACCCTGGTGCTCGACGGGGACCGGATCCCCATGACCCCGGCCGACCAGACCGAGGCGGGCCAGATCTACGAGGCCCAGCTACCGGTCGGCCCCCACGACCCCAGCTCGCCGCACCTCTACCACGTCGAGGCCGGCGTCGGAGAGCCCATGCCCCAGGTCGTCCGGCTGCCGTCCACGGGGGCCTTCGAGGGCCCGCTTGTCACCGTCCTCGAGGAGGACAGCGGGCCCGGGACGCTGGGCGAGCTCCAGGAGACCCCTGTGGGTCTTCCCGTGACGATCCTGGCCGTCATCATCGCGCTCGCCGGTCTGGGGCCCGCCAGGTCCCAAGGCCGGGGAGGTGACCCTCGGTGAGGACGCTCTGGATCCTCCTCCTGGCCATCCTGCTCGTGCCCCTGCCCCCCATGCACGGGGGCCCGGCCCAGGCCGCCTCCGGTGACCTGGACGCATCGGGAGCTCCCTGGTGGGGACCCGGCGACCCCGGCACCCCCGAGCAGGGCTGGCACTTCCGGTTCCCGGTGCTCATCGAGAACCCCCACGGGCATCCCCTGGACGATCCCGTGGCCCTGGCTGAGGTCGATATCGGCCAGCTGCTCGTCGATGCCGGCTGGAACAGCCGGTCCCTGGGAGCGACCAGCTTCCCGACAAGCTTCGAGCTCGACCCCGACAGCTTCCGGGTGATCGAGTACACCGCCGGGTTCTCCGACATCGCCTCCCAGCACCCGCTGCAGGACCGCTTCTACCCGGGCCGTTTCTCCGTGTCCGCCGAAGCCCAGTACGACCCGGCCCGCAACCCGGTCGGGACCCTGGCCTTCCGGATCGACGGCACGCTGGATCCCGGCGAGACCCGGTTCTACATGGCCTACTTCACGTCCACCCACCAAGGCGACCGGGTCGACGACGACCGGCCGGGTCCCCTGGACGGCTGGCCCGGGGACGGATGGGGGACCACCGTCTACGGCCACCAGCCCACCGCCACCGGCGGCACGCCGGTCCGCACCGACGTGATCGCCCGGCACGACGGGACCCAGGTCACCGCCTACGAGTTCAAGGGCGGCCGGCCCCAGGTCGCCGACCTCCCCGATCACCCCAACCCGTTCACCCTGGACGCCAAGGAGGCCGCCACCCTGACCCTCCCCAGCAAGGCGTTCTTCAAGATCCAGGCCAGCCAACCGGTCCTGGTGGCCAGCCGGGGCGACCACCAGGACAGCGATGGCACCTACGGGGGTGGGGCCTTCGTACCGGGCACCGGCACCTCGTTCACCGACGACCGGTTCCTCCTGCCGGCCTACGCGCCCGAGCTCGTCGTCTCCCTCAGCGAGCTTGGCCGCGCCACGGTCACCGGCAGCGTGACAAGCGGCAGCGGGACCGTCGGGGCCCTGGAGCTCTCTTCGGCACGGCCCAGCGGCGTCCTCGAGCTGCCCGTCTCCGCGTCCCCCTCGTCGGTCAACGTCGTCGAGCTGGCCGTCCAGGGCGTCCCCGTCACGGTCCAGTACGGAGGCCCCACCACGGGCACCCATCTGGTCCCCTCCCGCACCGGGGGCCTGGCCGGACCGGACACCCTCACCGTGGCCCCGCCCGGGAGCCTGTTGCGCCTCCACCCCAAGGCAGCCACAGAGGTTCGGGTCCTCGACGCCCTCCAACCCGATCGCCAGCTTTTCCCCTTCGGTGGGGCCGAGACCACCCCGGCCCAAGCCGTGGACCAGGCCCCGCCGACCACCCGCGTGGCCGCCAACGAGTCCTTCCCGGGATCGACCCCGGTCCGGATCCTCTCCACCAGCGAGGACGGCCAAGCCCCCGGCATCCTGGCCAGCACCGGCTCCGGCGATCCCGCTGGCCCGTTCTACCTGGACGACGACCTGACCACCGTCACCCGGGGCCCGGTGGCCATCATGGGAGCCTACAACAGCACCCGGGTCACCCTCACCGAGCTCGTCGGGGGCGAGAACGTCACCACCACGGAGACCGTCAACCGGGACGGGGTCGTGCTCTTCGAACCCGACCCGGGCTCCCTGGAGGGCCAAGCCCACCTCGAGACCACCAAGCCCGTGACGATCCTCTCGACCACGGCCCAGGATGCCTACGCCCGGACCTACCCGGCCTACGGCGACCGGGTCCAGGCCACCATCGGCCAGCTGGATCACCGAGGCTCCCTGGTCCGCCTGGACGTCGAGGGGTCCGTCGGCGGACAGAGCGTCCAGACCATCGGGCCCGGCCAGACGGCCTCCTTCGACCTGACCGCCACCA
>CAZBKU010000225.1:0-4823 GCA_964492585.1 uncultured Thermoplasmatales archaeon
GGTGATGAAGCGGTCGGGCGGCGTCTCAGCCAGCCGGGTCGCTGTGGGGGTCGGCTGGCTGAGAAGAGCCGCCTCGGGGATTCGAACCCCGGGCCTTCTGATTACGAATCAGATGCTCCACCGACTGAGCTAAGGCGGCCTGCGGGGCTCCCCCAACACCCTATCGTCTTTGAAGGTTTCGGAGCCGATCCTCGTCGTTAGGGGGCGCCGACCTGCACCGGTCAACCGTGGCCCCGACCAGCATCTTGGTCCCGGGGGTCGCCCCGGGTGGCCCACGCCTGATCCTCCCACGTGGCCAGCCCAGCTGCGGCGACGGCGAGCCCGTAGGCCACGATGAACGGGGCGACCACCAGCAGCTGGACAGCCGTCCCCGGCGCCTCGACATCGGCCGGGTCTTCGATCTCGTCGATGTCGGGACCCAGGCGTTCCCCCACGAACAAGGTCAGCGGGGCAGCCACCACCCAGAGCGCCACCGAGCCGGCCGCCAGTTTGCGGACCAACCCCCGGCGCCAGGCCCACAGCTGACCGGCGACGAGGAGCGGGATGACCACGCCGCTGGCGGCCCGGATCAGGTCCGTGCTCTGGGAGCCGCCGATCGAGAGGAGTTGTCGGTCACCGGCCCCGATGGTCAGGCCGGCAGACAGGATCACGTAGACCAACGGGAGCCAGACCACCACCAGGACGGCAGCCTCGAGCCACCGGGGCCACCGATCCTTGACCATCCGGTGGGTCCCCCACGACGCGACCACGAGCGAGATCAGGCCCAGCGGGACCCACAGCCAGCCGACGTTGAGCACCACCGCGGCGAGCAACAGGGCGGTCGTCCATGGCTCCTCCGCCATGGTCGTTGGATACCACCCGGAGACCGTAACGGTTCGGTCCGGCAACCGTTTTCAACAACCTGCAGCTTGGCACGCCGTGGTCGTCAAGGACAAGGTCGGGCGCCGACGGTACATCCTCTTCGAGGCCCCCGACCCTGCGCCCTCCCGCCGTCGCTTCAGCCAGCAGATCGGCGACCGGTCGTGGAAGCTCACCGTCTACGAGGAGGGCCAGGGCATCCTGCGCGTCCCGCACACCGAGGTCGACGAGGCCCGGGCCTTCCTGGAGGACCTCGGTGCGACCCCTGTCACGACCTCCGGGACCATCCAGGCCGCCAAGCGCGCCGGCGACCTGAGATGAGGGATCCAGGCCCATGGCGGGACGGATAGAGACTATATAGGGAATGCCCTATCCGCCGCCACGCGCGAGTGGATGAAAGGACGGTCGCGCCCGCTCGGCACCACATGGGTGACGAGGGCGTCGGCCCTGAGACTCCGCAAGCAGTCCGGACGGAGTAGTTAGGATGCAGCCAGCACAGATGTACGACCGTGCGATCACGGTCTTCTCGCCCGATGGACGCCTCTTCCAGGTTGAGTACGCCCGCGAGGCCGTCAAGCGAGGGACCACCACGGTCGGGGTCAAGTTCGAGGACGGCGTGGTTCTCATCGTCGACAAACGCATCAACTCGGATCTCATCGAGCCCGACTCGATCGAGAAGATCTTCAAGATCGACGGCCACTTGGGGTGCGCTACCTCGGGGCTCGTCGCCGACGCACGCGTTCTGGTCGACCGTGCACGCCTCGACAGCCAGATGAACAAGCTCTCTTACGGCGAGGATATCGACGTGGAGACGCTCGTGAAGCGCACCTGCGACTTCAAGCAGACCTACACCCAGTACGGCGGCGTGCGGCCCTTCGGAACCGCGCTTCTGATCGCTGGTGTGGACAACCGAGGGGCCCACCTCTTCGAGACCGATCCCTCGGGCGCGCTCATGGCGTACAAGGCCTCGGCCATCGGGGCCGGGCGGAGCGAGGTCATGGGCCACTTCGAGGAGTTCTTCGAGGACGGCCAATCCCGAGACGCGGCCATCGAGCTGGGCCTCAAGGGCCTGGACCGCGCCACCGAGGGCAGCCTAAGCCCAGGCGCGATCGAGATCGGCCTCGTGACCAGCGACGAGACGTTCCGGAAGTTCTCTCGCGACGAGGTCGAACAAGCGGTAGAGACAGCGAACAGCAGCTGAGGTGGGAAGCGATGGTAAGCCTCGACGACGCGGTGATCGCCCGCCTGGAGAGCCACGGCCACACCTTCGAGGTCTACGTGGACCCAGACCGGGCCCAGGTCATCCGGCAGAAGAAGGATGCCGAGATCGACCAGGACGACCTGGTCGTCGACAAGATCTTCAGCGACGCCCGAGGCGCCGAGGAGGCTTCCGACGGCGCCCTGAAAGAGGTCTTCGGTACCACCGAGGTCTACCAGGTCGCCAAGGAGATCCTTACGCGAGGCGAGATCCAGCTTACCACCGAGCAACGTCAGGAGATGGTCGAGCAGAAGCGCAAGGCCATCATCAACTACATCTCCCGCAACGCGATGGACCCGCAGACCGGCAACCCGCATCCACCGCAGCGGATCGAGAACGCGATGAACGAGGCCAAGTACCACGTGGACCCCTTCGAACCGGTCGAAGCCCAGGTCCAAGAGCTTCTCGATGACCTTCGACCGCTTCTGCCGATCAAGATCGAGCAGGTCAAGGTCCGGGTCAAGATCCCGGCCGAGCACGCTGGTGCGACCTACGGTGTCGTGAAGAGCACCGGCACGTTGCTCGAGGACAAGTGGCAGAGCGACGGGTCCTGGGAAGGTGTCGTCGAGCTTCCTGCTGGGCTACAGCAGGACTTCTACAGCGAACTGAACAAGCGCTCCAACGGCAATGTGGAGACGCAGCGAGTACGACGTTAGAGATCCAACGGTGATACATTGAGCTCACGTGAGATCGTCGTCCCCGGAGAGCTCGTCGATGACTCTGGGGAGTTCAAATCTGGACAGAACACGTACAAGGAAGGGGAGGGCATCTACGCGCTCCGCCTCGGCCTCCGCAGGGAGAGCCGCGGGCACGTGGACATCATCCCCTTGACCGGTAAGCGCTACGATCCCCAGCGCGGGGATCTGATCATCGGGACGGTCGCCGAGGTCCGGCCGACCAACTGGTACCTGCTGATCAACGGACACGGCGACGTCGGCATGCACGCCAGCGAGGTCCCGTGGAACGTCGACTTCGGTGAGACCGCCGAGTACCTCAACGTGGGGGACTCGATGATCCTCAAGGTCTACGACGTCGACGATATGAACGAGCCCCAGGTCACGATGAAGGATCGGGCCTGCCGGAAGCTCAAGGGCGGCGTGACCATCCAGGTCCAGCCCAGCAAGGTCCCGCGGATGATCGGCCGAGACGGGTCGATGATCGACACGATCAAGGAGCAGACTAACTGCGAGATCTTCATCGGCAAGAACGGGATCATCTGGATCGACGGCGAGAGCCACCAGGTGGAGAAGGCCATGAAGGCCTTCCGTAAGATCGAGAACGAGGCCCACACGAGCGGGCTGACCGGACGTATCGCAGACTTCCTTAAGGAGTGACTATCATGGGAGATTTACCAGAAGGACTGGAGCTCTTCAACGATGAAGGGCTCCGGATCGTCAGCCGCGACCCGATCAACGATGAACACGTCTACGGCCGTCGGACGGATGAGCTGCGCCCCCTCAGCATCGAGGCCGGCGTGCTCAGCCGCGCCGACGGCTCGGCCTACCTCGAGTGGGGTGAGAACCGCGTCATCGCCGCGGTCCACGGCCCCCGCGAGTGCCACCCACGCCGGGACCAAGACCCGGCCCAGGCCGTCGTGCGCGTCGAGTACCGCATGGCACCCTTCAGCGTGTCCGACCGCAAGCGCCCCGGTCCCGGCCGCCGGGAGCGGGAGATCAGCAAGGTGACCAGCGAGGCCCTCGAGCCCGCTGTCCTCACCCAGAAGTTCCCCGGTGCCGCCATCGACGTCTACATCGATATCCTCGAGGCCGAGGCCGGGACCCGATGCGCCGGCCTGACCGCCGCTAGCGTGGCTCTGGCCGACGCGGGCATCCCCATGAAGGGGCTCGTGTCCTCTTGCGCCACCGGGAAGATCGATGGCAAGGTCGTGCTCGATCTGGCCCGCGAGGAGGACCTCTTCGGCGAGGCCGACCTCCCGATCGCGATCGTCCCCAAGACCGGCGAGATCGTCCTCCTTCAGATGGACGGCGACCTCTCCCCTGACGAGTTCGAGGAAGCCCTCGACATGGCCCACGACGCCTGCTACGACGTCTACGAGATCCAGAAGCAGGCCCTCGTCGACCGGTACGACGAGGGTGGCGCCGGCGGGAGCAACGGAGGTGAGAGCCGATGAGCCCGGACCCCGTCAGCGACATCCAACGCCAGTACCTGGTCGACCTTGCCCGCGAGGGCAAACGGTTCGACGGGCGTGGCTTCGACGAGTACCGCGACATCACCCTCGAGACCGGCCTGATCAAGCAAGCCGAGGGCTCAGCCCGGATCACCATGGGCGAGACCGAGCTCTGGGCTGGGGTCAAGTTGATCAAGGGCGACCCCTACTCGGACACCCCGGACAAGGGTGCCATCGCCACCAACGCCGAGCTCAGCCCCGTGGCCAGCCCCGAGTTCGAGAGCGGTCCGCCGCGCGGCCGCACCATCGAGGTCGCCCGCGTGATCGACAGGGGCATCCGCGAGTCCGGCGCCATCGACCTGAAGAAACTCTCCATCGAGGAGGGGGAATCGTGCTGGGTCTGCTTCATGGACATGCACGTCGTCAACTACGACGGGAACCTGTTCGACGCAGGGTCCCTGGCCCTGATGGCGGCGCTCATGACCGGCCAGATCCCCTGGCACAAGATCGACATGGGGGATCCCGAGCCGATCCCGATCGAGGCACAACCGATCATGACCACCGCGGCCAAGATCGGAG
>CAZBKU010000226.1:0-4775 GCA_964492585.1 uncultured Thermoplasmatales archaeon
GCTGAGGATCTCGGTGATGGTGATCCCGATGCCGAGGAGGACCCCGGCGGTCATCAACCAGGGATGGCGCGCCAGCAGGCTCCAGATGAACTTGAAGGCCTTGAACCAGGAGAGATCCTCCCTGGCCATGGCCTCTTGGATCTCCTCGTCGTCCTCGTCCTTCCGTCGAAGAGCCTGGAGCGGTGATGCCATGTCCGTGTCGCGCGTCGTAGGCCTCCACGAGCCTCTGTGGTGGAGGGACCGGACGCTGCCTCACGCACCGTAGTCCTCTTCCTACCTTATCAACCTCTGCCTGCCTCCGGTGGTTCACGGCCATCGAATGCGAGGAACTCTCGGAGATGAGGAATGACGGGAAGAGCCCTCTGATGGTCCGATGAGACTCTCTCTAACGTGATGTATGGGTGTTCTTATGGGTTATAGATGGCTCCGTTCACTCGGGCCATCAGGAACTCAATGGTCGTTGAGTGTTTACATCGTCGACGTTAGATAGAAGCTTTTGGGCATCGGGATGTGCCGCGATCGTCGGTGGCGGCCCGCCTTGCTCGCCAAGACCGTCGGCCACCGCTTCCTTGACGTTCCCTTCCTGTATTCGCTCGTCGATGACCTCCACGTTCAACCCGGATGTACTCGACGGCAAGGTCGCCCTTGTGACCGGCGGCGGCAGCGGCATCGGTCGCGGGATCACCCAGGCCCTGATCGATCACGGCGCTGAGGTCGCCATCGCCTCGCGCTCGAGGTACAAGGCCGCCGCCGAGGAGATGGGGATCCACGGTTACGAGCTGGACATCCGCGACCCCGACCGGTGCCAGGACGTCGTCGACGAGATCACCGGCGACCTGGGCCCCATCGACATCCTGGTCAACAACGCTGCTGGCAACTTCCTGAGCCCGGCCAGCGAGCTGTCGGTCAACGGTTGGGAGGCCGTGCGCAGCATCGTGCTCGATGGGACCTTCCACATGAGCAAGGCCGCCGGTGAGGGCATGCTCGACCGGGGCGAGGGCAGCATCGTCAACATCGTGGCCACCTACGCCTGGGTGGCAGCTCCCTGGGTGGCTCATTCCGGAGCTGCCAAGGCCGGTGTGCTGAACCTGACCCGGTCGCTGGCCTGCGAGTGGGGGCCCCAGGGCGTGCGGGTCAACGCCATCGCCCCGGGCCCCATCGTCACCGAGAAGGCCAGCGAGCACCTGGGCTACTCGGACCCCGAGGTCCAGGAGAAGATGGCCCAGATCATCCCGATGGGACGCCTCGGCGAGGTCGAAGACGTCGCCAACGCCGCCATGTTCCTCTGCAGCCCGGCAGCCCGCTGGGTCACCGGCGACTGCCTGGTGGTCGACGGGGGCCAGTGGCTCAACGGCAACCCGTTCGCCATGATGCAGGACCTCTGACCCGTCCGTCGTCAAGGGTCGGTCCCAGCCGATGGCTCACATGACGTCGATGCCGTCGGGCGCCATGTGGTGTGGCCGCTGGCTCTTCCGGCCGGTCAGCCGGTTGGGCTCCAGCATCCAGAACACCGTGTCCTTCATCGACCGGCGGGGTTCGCCGTGGTCGGTCTCCCCGAGCTCGGGCGGGGCGGGCAGCTCGAGCACAGCGTCCATCGAGGCCTTGATCTGGTCGGTGAGGTGGGCGCGCCGGATGGGGCCGTGGGCCTGGACGCTGTACCAGTCGTCCTCGGTGATCGCGCGGACGATGGTCAGTACGGCCTCCTCGGTGGCGTCGATGAAGGCGTCCTTGGTCCCGGGATGGGAGTGGACGTAGAAGGTCCCATCCCGGTACGCGTAGAACAAGGGGAACGCGTAGGCGACACCACCCCGGGCCAAAGATAGGATGCCCACACGGGCCTGGGAGATCGCCTGGCGGATCTCCTCGTCGGTCATCTCCTGCATGGACCTACCCTCTGGAGGCCGAGCACTTACCCTTGTCGCCGGTTCCCATGCGTGGGTCACCGATCAGGGCGAGGCTTTTCGACCCATCGGCCGCTGACAGGGTCATGCAGCCACGGGCTTGGATCCTGGTCCTGGTCGTGGTCGCCGCCGGGTGCGCCTCGGCTCCGGGGGGACCAGACGGGGACTTCGACGCCATCGTCGAGGGCTGCAGCGCTGGGACCATCGAGGACCCCGATCGAGGACGTCGGACACTGAGCGTCGATTGCCACCAGGCCAGCCAAGGTGGTCAGGCCGAGCGGTCGATCACATGCACCGACGAGCAGCGCGTGGAGCTCGGCGCAGCGTGGGAGCACACGGCTGGGGTCGTCGAGGTCGTGATCTTGGATGGCGCCGAGACCGAGCAGGTCACCTGGTCCTTGTCGCCGACTGACGGTGAGATGGAGGCCAACAGCACCGACCTGGGTCCGGGCGACCAGGGGCTCTGGCGGTTGTCGGTGGGGTGGCCGGACCGCTTCGAGGGCTCGTTCTCCGTCACGTTGACCTGTGCTCCCCGTTGATGGCCGGGGGCGTCAGCAGGGCCTGGAGCTCCCCCGGTCCCTCAGCGACCTGGCAGGCATTCTCCCGGCAGACGATGGCCACCTGCTGGTCCTCGAACCGCTTGGCCGCCGCTCTCGCCTCCTCGGGGACCCCAGTGGCCTCGGGATCGTCGGCCTGGAGGAGCGTGGCCCAGGGCCAGCAAGCGTGCCGGGCGGTGGCTAGCAGCTCGTCGTCCTGGCCCGTGATCACCGTGTGCGGGCCCGGCTCGAGGTGGAGCAGGTTGGCCAGGTGCAGGGTCCCACCGAAGACGCCGTCGAGACGGTGGGTCTCACCGTGCAAGGCGACCAGGGCCGTCTCGGCGGTCGACCGGTAGGCCTCGGTGCCGGTCAACCGGGCCAGGCGTGGTAGCTCGATCAAGAGCGTGGCTGTGGCCGAGGCCGTCGGCTGGTCGGCCGGTCGCTCGAGCTCGTCCCCGTCGGCGGTGGTCGTGAACGGACCCTCGTCGCTCACATGGTGCTCGAGGACGTGGTCGGCCACCTCGACGGCGTGTTCCAGGTAGCGGGCTTGGCCGGTGGCCTGGTGGGCCGCGATCAGGGCGGCCAGCAGGTGGGCCTGGTCGTCCAGCAGGCCCCACACCCGCGGGCCCTGGTCGCCGATGGCGTGGCAGGCGCCCCGGTCGGGATCCCAGCCGACCTCCAGGATGCGGTCCAGGGCAGCCTTGGCGGCCGTTCGTGCCTCGGGCGCATCGTGGAGGCGGTCCAGGTCCATCAGGCCCTGGATGGCCATGGCGTTCCAGTCGACGTACAGGGTCGGGTCCATCAGCGGTGGCTCTCGGTCGTGCCGGGCAGCCCGCAACCGATCCCGGGCCTGCTCGATCATCGTCTCGATCTCCTCGACGGACCGGTCGGTGGCCTCGGCGATGTCCTCGGCTGTGGCTGCCACCTCCAGGACGTTCTGGGTCGGGTCGTGGTCCATGTCGCCGTCCTCCTCGATCCCGTGGTGCAGGCGGGCGATCCGGAACAGCGCCTCGTCGCCGATGGCCTCCCGGGCCTGGGACAGGGTCCAGGTGAAGTACTCGCCGTCCTCCAGCTCGTGCCGGGCAAGCGGCCCCTGGGCCTCCGGTCGCCGATCGGCGTCCTGGCTGCCACCGAACCCGTCGCTGTCGAGCTGGAGGATGTCCACGAGGAACGTGGCCGTATCCCGGGCGGTGGCCTCGAACAGATCAGCCCGGCCGGTCTCCCCCTTGGCCCGAGCCAGGGCGGCAGCCCAGGCGTAGTCGTGGGTCAGGGGCCCGTTGTCGTAGAGCATCTTCTCGAAGTGGGGCACGTGCCACCGGGTGTCGACCGAGTACCGGTGGAACCCGCCGTCCAGGTGGTCGTGGATCCCGCCGTGGGCCATGGCCTCCAGGGTGTGGGCCATGGCTTCCCAGGCGGCCCCGTCCCCGTCGTGACCCAGGGCATGCCAGGCCAACAAGAGGCGGTGGGTCCCAGGATGGGGGAACTTCGGCGCCGACCCGAACCCACCGTGGACGGCGTCGTACCGGCTGACCAGCGTGGCGACCGTCTCCTCGACCACGCCAAGCCCGGGTCGCCCCGCCTCCAGGGTCGGCCCGGCCTGCTCGATGGCGGCCTGGATCTTCTCGGCCTGCTCTAGGGCCGCCTCGCGCTTGTCCTGGTAGAACCCGGCGGCCCGCTGGAGGACATCCTTGAACCCGGGCATGCCGCCCTGGGGCTCCGGCGGGAAGTAGGTCCCCCCGTAGTAGACCTCCCCGTCCGGGGTCAGGAACGCGGTCAGGGGCCAGCCGCCGCGGCCCGTGATCGCGCCCACGCCCCGTTGGAGACGGGCGTCGACATCCGGTCGCTCGTCGCGATCCAGCTTGACCGGCACGAACAGCTCGTTGATCAGCTCGGCGGTCTCCGGGTCCTCGTAGGACTCGTGGTCCATGACGTGGCACCAGTGGCACCAGACCGCGCCCGAGTCCACCAGGACCGGCTTGCCGGCCTCCCGGGCGTCCTCGAAGGCTTGCTTGGACCACGGACGCCAGGCCACGGGTTGGTCCTTGGCCTCCTGGAGGTACGGGCTCTCCTGATCGGCCAACCGGTTCCCGGTCTGCTCGCTCATCGCTGGGACATGGCGGGCCCTGTGCCTTAGGGTTGGGGTGGCAGGAAGGGACAGGTCAGCTCGTGGCTTGGATGCACACCAGCGGCAGCCGGGGCTCGTCCCGGAGGGGGGCATCGACCTTCTCTGACAACCCGGCCAGGAGCTCCCCGAACTGGTCGGCCAACTGGCCCAGCGCGTCCTGGTCGATCTCTTGACCCTCGGGCCCCATGTAGACCTTCTTGTACTCGATGGAGA
>CAZBKU010000227.1:0-4758 GCA_964492585.1 uncultured Thermoplasmatales archaeon
GCGTCCTCCTCATCCTCGCGCTTCTTCTTCTCGACGAACAGGCCCCACCGGTAGTAGGTCAGCGGGTGGTTCATCTTGTCGTGCTTGCACCACTTGTCCCACTCGTCCTCGGAGCGCGACATCATCGGGCACAGGCCGTAGGTCTGGAGGCTCGAGCAGCCCGGCGGCGTGTAGGCCTCGGACTTGGTCTTCTTGCCGACGATGTGGTCGACCTGGTACTCGGTGATGCCGCGGGCGAAGTCGGGCACGTTGGAGAAGAGGTCCTCGACGATGGCGTCGCGCTCCATGCCGATGGTGTTGAGGAAGGCCACGGTGGCGAACCGGCCCTCGTGGCTGACGTTCTCGCTGGCCTTGATCGCGCTGATGAGGTTCTTGATGCAGGGCGGGAACCAGTCGGGCTCGATCCCCTCGGCCTCCAGGTCGGCCTGCTCGGAGCGGATCTCCTGGATCCGGGCGGTGATCTCCCGGGACCAGGTGTCCATGGTCTCCCGGACCACCTCCGGCACCTCCAGGGGAAGCTCGTCGAGCACACGCTGCTTGAAGGCTTCCTGGACCAGCCGGGCCAGCTTGGGCCGGGGAAGGAGCACGGTGCCCTGGTCCATGCGCTGGTTGACCAGCTTCCACTCCAGGGCCCTGAGCTCCTTGGAGCCCTGGAGGTAGTCGGTGAAGGGCACGCCGTAGATGTCGTCCCGAGGCTCGGCCGGGATGCCCAGGGCGTCAGCCACGTGGAGCAGGGCGTCCTCGGGGTCGGTGCGGAGCTGCTCGCCGATCCGGCGGGCTTCGGCGGTGGCGTACCGGTTGGTCAGCATGTCGTCGTCGATGCTGGAGACCAGGAACCGGGCCACGATGTAGCCGAGCACGGCGAGCAGGGCCTCGTGCTCGCTGGCGGCGTGGCTGGCCGGCACCGGCTCGCCCTCCAGGGCGGCCTCGACCCGCTTGCGGCCCTGGGAGCGGGCCGCGGCCCAGGCCCGGCCCTCCATGAGGGTGTCGATCGGCGGCCCGTCGGCTCGCACCAGCTCGGCGGCCGATGGGAGGAACGGGTAACGCGAGACCAGCGCCGGGTCCACGCCGTGCCTAAGGAGGGCCAGGTTATCAAGGCTGCCCGAGGGGTGACCGGAACCACCGGAGAGAACCATGCGGGATCAACCGCCAAGGCCGCCAAGGGGGTCCGATGGCCGGCCACCGGCCGGCTGGACCCCGACGGGGCCGACCCAGGGGTTAGGCGGGGGCTGGCCCATGGACCGGCATGGATCTCCGGGAGATCGGTGCTCATGGGGCCGCGGTGTTGGTCACGGCCGGCTGGGGCGGGCTGTGGTTCAGCGGTCGCGTGCCAGGGTCCACATGGGTCACGGTCGGCATCTGGATCCTGGCGGGGCTTGCCGCCGTGCTGGCCGTGATGGGGGGCTGGCGCGGCCAGGCGACCTGGCTGGGAGCCTCGGCCTGGCTGTTCTGGCTTGTCTCCTTCCCCTTGATCCTCGGCGGGGTGGGCCTGGTCACGGTCATGCTGGCCACGCTGGTCGTCTTCTACCTGCGGGCTCGCTGCCGGGGCCGGGACCAGGTCCCGTTGTCGACCCGGGCCCTGGGGACCGCCGCGGCAGCCGGGGCCGCCTGGATCGTCTACTCGGCCGGCCGCACGCTCTTCGAGCAGGGGGACCTCGGGCAGACGATCGTCTCGGGGTTCATGCTCGCCATCCTGTCCCTCCTGGCACTGGCCGCCTGGTCTCCCCTATCCGGGAGCCACCGACCAGGGACCTCGTGACCCGGCCGGGCCGCTTCGCAAACCCCAAGACCCCCGCCCTTCCTACCCAGGTGATGGGACTGCGCGGCTGGATCGCCGGCATGCTGGCCTTCGGGATCACCCTGGGCCTGGCCATCGTCTACGTCATCGCCAACGGGGTAACCCTCGACGGGATCCCGGTGCTCACCTGGGGCTCCTGGGCGGCGGCCATCGTGGTGACCGGCTTGATGATGAGCCGCGGCTGGACGCTGTTCCTGGTGGCCGCCTCGGCCCTCCTGCTCGTGGCCACGGTCCCCGTGCTCGACGGCGACCTGTGGCTGTTGCCCATGGTCGGCTCGGTCAGCGTCCTGCTGCTGACCCGGTTCTCCGGGATCAACGTGATGAGCCAGTGGGGCGCCAAGGCCATGGGCGTAGCGGGGCTCGCCATGGCCGCCTGGCCTTTCCTCATGGGTACGCCGGCCGGCGGCGATCGCTGGATCCTGGTGGGCCTGGCTGTCGGCCTGGCGGTGCTGGGTCTCTACCCGCGCGGCGGGTTCGGCGGCGGCGATGAGGAGGACTGATCGAAGCGCCGATCGCCGTGGGCGAGCGTCGCACGACCGACCGGTAGGTTCAAGCCAAGGGCCGGCTACCCTGGTCTATCCGGCCGCGTTTCGCCTTGCCCCCGTCGACACCGACCTTCTGGCGCGGGGCCCTGTGCGCCCACCGTCGGGCGTAAGGCGTCGGTGAGAGATGCTTCTCGGACCAGCTTGGCCCCCTTGCGACGGTCCTGGGGTCCGGGAACGACATCCTCATGTCCGATACATTCGACGCGTTCGATCTGAACCAGACCACCCTCTCGGCCCTCGAGGCTATGGGGTTCGACCAACCGACCGACATCCAGGTCGAGGCCATCCCTCACCTGCTGGCTGGCCGCGATCTCGTGGCCCAGGCCCGCACCGGGACCGGCAAGACCGCCGCCTTCGGGATCCCCGTCGTCGACGGGACCCGCGGCAAGGGCATCCAGACCCTGGTCATGGCCCCGACCCGCGAGCTGGCCAACCAGGTCACCAAGGAGCTCAACGCCATCGGCAAGGGCTCGGCCTTCAAGGCCCAGGCCATCTACGGCGGCGTCGGCTACGGCCGCCAGAAGGCCGCTCTCCGGGGCGACAACGGTGTCACGTGCATCGTGGCCTGCCCCGGCCGGCTCCTGGACCTGCTCGACTCGATGAACCCGGACCTCTCCCAGCTCAACACGGTGATCCTGGACGAGGCCGACCGCATGCTCGACATGGGGTTCATCCACGACATCCGCAAGATCCTGGCCCACCTCCCGAAGAAGCGCCAGATGATCCTGACCAGCGCCACCATGCCCCAGGGCATCCGTGAGATCGCCAAGCGGTACCAGAACGACGCCATCACCGTCCAGGCCTCCCAGGGCCCGCTGGCCACCCCGCTGACCGAGCAGTTCTACGTGCCCATCCAGGGCAACGGCCTGGCACCCCTGCTCACCCTCCTGGACAAGGAGGAGCCGGAGCGCACCGTGGTGTTCACCGAGACCAAGCACACGGCCAAGCGCATGGCCGCCAAGCTGAGCGCCTCGGGCTACCGCGCCAAGGCCCTGCAGGGCAACATGAGCCAGTCCAAGCGCGACAAGGCCATGGCCGCCTTCCGCGACGGGAAGACCAACGTCCTGGTCGCCACCGACGTGGCCGCCCGCGGGATCGACGTCGAGGAGCTGACCCACGTCATCCAGTTCGACACGCCCCAGCGACCCGAGGACCACGTCCACCGCACCGGCCGGACCGGCCGGGCTGGACGCAACGGTCGCGCCTTCCTGCTGGCCCAACCCCAGCAGAAGAGCTACGTGCGCAAGATCGAGAAGCACGCCGGCATCACGCTCGAGCACTACGACCTGGGACCCCTCGTCCAGGTCCCCAACCACGTCGCCAAGGCCGGTCCCAAGCCCCGCAACTACGAGAGCGTGGCTGCCGGTGGTCGCGGCAAGAAGAACCGGCGCTACTGACCGGCGTCAACCGATGCCGGCGACCCGTGCCAGCGTCGGTACGAGCAAGCTGGCCATGAGCAGGGACCGGCGGCAGCCCAGGGCCATCCCGGCCCGGGCCACCGCCCACCCTGCTGCTGCCACGGCCAGGCCGACCCACCCCGTGAACGCCAGGACCAGGGCGACCCACGGCACGATCAAGCCCAACGCTAGCCGGGGGACGTAGCGAGCCAGGCCCGGCAGGATGCGGGCACCGGCGGCCAGGAACACCAACCCGACCGCCGCGCCCGCAGCCAGCGCCTCCAGGTCGGCGACCAGCCAGGCTCGGGTCCCGGTGGGCACCGCCAGGGCGACCTGGGCGGCGTGCACGCCGGTCCGGGTGCGGCCCAACGCGTGGAGGGCCACGGTAGCGGTGACCGCCATGGCGGTGTTGACCGCCGAGGTCGTGGCGATGATCGCCTCGTCTTCGCCCCGGTCGATGAGGACGGCCACGGCTGTGGCCGGGCCCGTGGTGAACCCCGGGAAGAGCCCTGCCAGCAACCCCAGGCCGCTGCCGAGCACCGGGCCAAGGCGGCCGGTACCATCGTTCTCCTCTTCTTGCTGGCCGACACTGGGCACCCTCCTGACCGGCCGGCGTGCCTCCATGGGCTTGGCCCGAGCCGCTTGAGCCAAGGCTGGCAACCCGAACAACCCCAAGAACAGCGGGAGCAAGACCGTGGCCGGCAGGCCCAGCGGGGAGGCCACCGGCAGGTCTAGGGCGAGCAGCCCGAGCAGGCCAGCCAGCGCAGCCAGCAGGCCAGCCTTCACCGGGCCGGCGCCATCGCTGAGGATCAGCACCACGAGGGCACCGGCGGCCACGATGGGTGCGGCCAGGGTCAGCATGCCGGGGGTCTCTGGCAGGGTGAGGAGGTCGAGCAGCGGTAGGGCGACCAGGGTCGCCAGCAAGAGACCGGTCAGGCTGCCGCGGGCGCTGGCGGCCAGGGCTTCCCGGGCCTGGCCCTTCTTGGCCAGGCGCTGGCCGGGCAGCAAGGCTGGGGCA
>CAZBKU010000228.1:0-4757 GCA_964492585.1 uncultured Thermoplasmatales archaeon
CACCCTGGTGATCACCACCGCCCTGGAGTCGTTCAACTGGATCCTGTGCAACCACGACACCGTGTTCCCCCAGATCAAGATCGTTAGCAACAGCTGGGGCGTGGCCGGTCCCTACGACGCCTCCGACCCCATCAACGTGGCCGTTGACCAACTCGTCAACGAGGGCCTCACGGTCCTCTTCGCCGCGGGCAACGACGGGTCCGGGAGCGGGACCAACGCCGTGAACACCTACGCCCGCAACCCCACCCCGGGCGTGATCGGCGTGGCCAACTACGACGACGGGGACATCGCCGACACGAGCGGCGACATCGACGGTACCAGCTCGACCTGCTCGACCAGTTCGGTTGCGCACACTTGCCCCGACGTCTCCGCACCCGGCACCGGCATCGTCGCCGCGCGCGCCTCCACGGGTCTCGTCGTCGACGCCATCGGGCATCCGCTCAGCGGCGACGGCAGGTTCCTGTGCTGTGTCGTCAGCACGCTGGACTATTCGCCCCACTACGTGGGCATCAGCGGCACCAGCATGGCCACGCCGCAGGTCGCCGGGATCGCCGCGCTCCTCCTGGACGCCGAACCGAGCCTGACCCCAGCCGACGTCGAGGACGTCCTCGAGGACACCGCCGTCGAGTTCACCTCCGGCGGGACCAGCTACACCATCAGCGACCCCGACAACGGTGGCCAGCTCCTCAGCTACGAGGCCGGCCACGGCCTGGTCAACGCAACCGCGGCCCTCGGCCACAGCAAGGTCCTCAACACCGCCGGTCTCGGCTCCCTCCTGCCGGACATGAACCAGGGCGGCCACGTGTACATCGGCGGCGTCGACGCGCAACTGGTCTCGGGGGTCCAGTGGACCACCGTCTCCGGCCTGATCACAGAAATCTCCGAGCGGCTTCTGGAGTCCGGTGACACCTCGACGACACCGCTCACGTCGACCACCCCCTGCCGGTTCGTGATCCTCCCTGTCAGCGGCGGTACCCCGACGACGCGGACCTGCCAACCCGGCGGGACCCTGACCGCCGACACCACCGGCTGGCGGATGGATGCCACCTACGCGTTCCCCGCCGGCGACCACGTGGTCGAGGCCCAGCTCGACGTCGGCAACGGGTTCGTCGCCTTCGACGCGTTCACTGTACGAGCTCGCTGACCTCCTCCCACGCCCCGAGAGGGGGGTATCTACCTTTTTTTTACTATCCCAAGGACAGCGCAGCTCTTGCCAGATCGACCTCGACCACCAGCAGAGAGGGGTAGAGCAAGGGTACATACCAAGAAAGGCACGTGGTGGTGGGATCAGCGCTGGTTCGATAACCGACCTAGGTTCGCTAAATTTCCACTAGGGAGATTTTCATGTCAGTTCCGAGATGGGGGTGGCGGGACCCCCATGGCTTGGGGGGCTCAGGACACAGATCAGACCATGTATCCTTGGAACAAACTGCTCGTTGTGGTCGTGACCCTCGTCATGCTGGGAGCCGGCATCTCACCGGTCCTCGGCCAGGCGCAGGGCCCCGGCAACGATAACGGCAAGAAGAAGGGACACAGCCTGCCGGCCCCCGTCGGCACGGCCTGCTACACGGGACAGAGCGCGTTCGAACCCTCGATCGGCATCACATCCAACGGCACGATCTTCATGGAATCCGCCGAGGTCGTCCAGCGCGGCGTGCTCCTGATCAGCGAGATCCAACGGATCACCCGCTCGTGGGGCCAGTGCGACGCCTGGGAGGACGTGACCCTCAGCCTGGACCTCCAGGTGATCGAACAGACCGTCCCGCCCCAGTCCAACGACCCGATGGTGCACGTCGACCAGGACACCGACCGGGTATTCAACCTCGACATGCAGGGGTTGTTCTGCAACTGGCTGAGCTTCAGCGACGACATGGGCGAGACCTGGAACGTCAACCCCGTGGCCTGTGGCCAACCCCCGGTGCTGGACCACCCCACGATCTTCACCGGTCCAGCCATGGACCCCACTGACCAGGACGTGCTCGACCTCACGCGGTACGAGAACGTCCTCTACCTGTGCGTCAACCGGCTCGCCGACTCGGCCTGCGCACGCAGCCTCGACGGCGGCCAGAGCTTTGGACCCTTCTGGCCGCTGGCCTTCGGCGGCAACTGCATCGGTGCCGGGCTGCACCACTTCGGCGTCACCGACGACGACGGCCGGGTCTTCCTTGGCCAGGTCAACGCCTGCACCGGGTTCCCGACCGTGGCTATCAGCAACACCGACGCCCGGACGTTCCGCGTCGTCAACATCGACACTGGCCCTGGTAGCCAGGCCTGGGGTCACGACGTCGACATCGCCGTCGACGAGGCCGGCAACGTCTACGCCGCCTGGCTGGACGACGACGATCGGCGACCGCGGCTGGCGGTCAGCACCGACCACGGGAGCACGTGGAGCGGGCCCATGGACCCCGCGCCCGCACGCCTCAAGACGACCAGCTTCCTGTCGCTCGGGGCCGGCGCCGAGGGACGACTGGCGTTGTCGTACTACGGCACCAACGCCACGCACCCCGGTGGCGAGGTCGCGCCTGGCGAGCCGTGGGGCGGCCTGATCACGGTCACCACCAACGCGTTGGGTACCTCGCCGTCGTTCAACACGACCAACGTGAACGCCTCCGGCGACCCGGTCGCCCGCGGGCCCTGCAACGACGTCAACCGGTGCGAACCGCCCGAGTTCGGCGGGTCACCCGGCGACTTCCTGGACATCCAGATCGACGACCAGGGACGACCCTGGGCCGTGATGGTGGACGTCTGCAACGACCCCTGCAACACGACCGGCACCGAGAAGGCCGGCGACCGGGCGTTCGCCGGCACCCTGGACGAGGGACCCGCCTTGACGGGTCCGCTCCGGCCGTTGAGCCCGGTGCCGTGAGCTAGGTCGGCGTCTCGGAGCGCGGAGCTGCTACGGGCCGGGGGCTGGATGCCCCCGGTCCGCTCTTGCTTTTCTTGCCCGGGTACGAGTGGTCTGGCAGGATGGCATCCGCGAGGGCGGATCGCTTCTCGTATTTGGACTCTCGCTTCTGGCTTCAGACGCTGGGCCGGGTCTACATCACGCCGACCCGAGTGAAAATAATATGTAACTACAGGGCGTTCTATAGGATGGGCTCTTCACGGGCCTGGCTGTCTCCGGGGTCGCGCCCCGGGGGAGGTACTGTCGCCCTCCTTCATCAGCCGCCGGGTCGCACCCGGCGTTTCCTCTCACCTGACCGGGTCATCGGGTCATCGCCACGCCACCAACTCCCCCGGCCGACCCGAGGCCTTGTACACCACGAGAGGTCGCTTCCCCTCCTCTCTGGCCTTCGGCTCAACGCGATGCCACAGCGAGAACAACGCCGATCGCCGTCGCGCAACATGCTCGGTCAGGAACCTGGCCCCGAACGGACGGACCGCCCGAACATCCTGATCCAGCCCCAACGCCAGGAACGCGTCGAGGCCCGTCACGTTCAGGACCAACTCCCCCTCGACCTGGTCGGCGACGATCAGCGGGAGGCGTCCGATCCGGCGGGCTCGCTTCCGGAGCTTCGCGAGACGATCGAAGAGGGGCGGCCGCCGCCGTAGCTTCACCTCGATGTAGAGGTCCGGGTGGAGCGTGTCGCTGCTCGTGTGCCGCGAGTTGATCCCCGAGAGCGGGGTCCGCTGGGTCCCGAGATTGGCCGCCACCCGCCTCTCTGCCCGCTTGAACCTCCGCTCGGTCATGCGCTCTCCTCCCCGCCCGCCCTCCGGGCTTCGACCTGTCTCGCCGTCTCCTGCGCCGTTGCCGTCTTCTGGAAGACGCACCTGGCCTCGTGCTGGGAGAGCCCGGACTTGGAACGCGATCGGTAGTTGCACCCGTACTTGCAGCGCCGCTCCTCCTCGAAGTAGGGTTTCTTCCTGTCGTCCGGCGGGCTCATCCGCTCACGCGACGTCTCCAGCGGAGGGACACCCAAAGCTGAGCGGACCAACCGCTCGACGTAGTCCTTCATGGCCAACCCCCGCCTGGTGCAGATGACCCGTAGCTCGTCCTTGGTTTTCCGCGGGAGCCGGATCACCGTCGACAGCCCGACCTCCTCGTTCTCCTCGGTCATCGGGTCCTGGCCTCCGGGATCTCGGCGATGATCGGCTCGCTCGTGGAGGGACACGTGCCCCACCACTCGAACGCGCCACCGCCGAGCATCGAGGGACGCTGGAGGCGGAGGAACGGGTGCTGAGCGTGGTCCTCGCCGCAGCGGGGACAGTCCGTGATGTCGTGCGTTCGTAGCCTGGGCTTGGTCGCTACCTTGGGCTTGGTGTCTGTCATACGACCTCCATGGTGTCCCCGGACCGGTCCTCCGGCTCGGGGTGTCCTGGGTCTACGAGTTCTGAGAGACCGCGGAAGAACGCGGTCTGTTGTTCGACCAGTCCCCGGAGGAGATCGTTGGTCTCCTCGCCGGTCCTGGCCATGCGAACGATCCTGTCCGCGTCGTTGGGATCCTCGGGGTGGATCGTGTCTTGTTCTGGGGTCGAGTCGATGGTGGCCAGCTCGCCCTGCTGGTAGCCGGCACCCTTGGCCAGCGGGTGGTCGACGACACCGACCTTGGTCCGGCCTGGCGCGTAGATGCAGCGGAACTCGGGCCGGCCGAGCTCGCAATTGTACTGGTGCTCGAGCAGTGCGAGGACGCGCAGGAGCTTGCGCAGGCACAGGCCCTCGGCCATGGCCCGGTTGGGCGCCTCGGCACCAGCTCGGAGAAGGATGTGCTTGGTGGTGACCTCGAGGTAGACGCCGTGGAACCCGGGATCCCAGCGTC
>CAZBKU010000229.1:0-4742 GCA_964492585.1 uncultured Thermoplasmatales archaeon
GCTGGCTATCGGGGGCCGTGCCGGCGACACCGATCCCATTGTCGGTGTTGGCGGCCACCGTGCCGGCCACGTGGGTGCCGTGCCCGCAAGCATCGTTGGCCGTGGCGTCGTCGTTGACGAAATCATACTGGGCGGCGACCACGCCCTGAAGGTCCTCGTGGTCCTGGTCGATGCCGGTGTCGATGATCGAGACCTTCACATCCGGGCTTCCGAAGGTGGTGTCCCAGGCGCCAGGGGCGCTGATCTGCGGGAACCCGTACTGGTCGGGGTAGCGTGGGTCGTCGGGGCTGGCCTCGACGACGAAGGCCAAGGGGTCGTCCCACTGGGTGTAGCGCACGTTGTCGTCCTCGGCGTCCCCCTGGAAGGCGACGGGATCGTCGACGTCGACCAGGATGGTACCGAGCGCCGGATTGGTGCTCAGGACCTCGTGGCCGTGCCAGGCGCCGTCGGCCAGGTCCTCCGCGTGGAGGTCGTGGAAGCCCACGATCCAGTTGTTCGCGTCGAGGCCCAGGTCCTCGGCCCGGTCTTGAGCGCTCTCTTCTGCAGCCGTCGAGGTGGTTGGGCCCAGGGCCGCCATGGGTGCGATCAGGAGCAGGCTTGCGACGAGGAAGGTGGTGCGCATGAGCGTGGGATCTCCCTGGTGTACCGTGCCACGGAGGAGGCCACGTTAAGCCTTGCCCAGGGACAATCTTGGCCCCTCCAGAGGACCCGACCAATGTTCAGCAACCGTTTAGTTACGACGATCTCTGGCGGATCGGCCGATCTGTTCCGATATCTGCATGATAAGGTGGTGGACGGACGTCAGTGCAGAGACCTCGTTCCCCATTATAGACCAGAGGACGATTCGGTGGCCTCGCCGGTTCATCCAGGCGCGATCCCTGCCAGGGGACCGGCTCGTCGGGGCCGTCCAGGCCGGCGACCGTACCGGTCCCCCGAGCCCCGTGCGACGGCCTGTCCAGGCCGAGGGACGGCGACCAGGGAAGGGGTTTTATCGGAGGACTCGATTGCCGGCCCCACACCTCGCGGGTGTCGTATAGTCTGGTAGTACACGAGCTTGCCATGCTCGTTGCCTGGGTTCAAATCCCAGCACCCGCATGTCCTCCTTGTCCGTCCTTGCTCAGCTGCTGCCATCCCCCGGCCGGGGCCCCCACGGTGGTCCATGTGACCCGTGTGCGGCCCGGGACAGGTCGCTTCCACCCAGGGGGACAAGCGGTTCGTGGGGTGCTTGGGAGTTGTACCACCCTTTATCTAGCCGTCCCGGTTGAGCCCCACCGTGGTCCCCCCAGCCAGAGGCCCGACGGCTGAACTGCTCCTCGTCGAGGATAACCCGGCCGATGTCCGTCTGACCAAGGAAGCGTTCTCCAACGGGACGATGGACCACCGGCTGCACGTCGCCAAGGATGGCATCGAAGCCATGGCCTTCCTGCGCCGGGAGGAAGGCTACGAGGATGCTCCCCAACCCGACCTCGTGCTCTTGGACCTCAACCTGCCCCGCAAGACCGGGCACGAGGTGCTCGCGGAGATGAAGAGCGACGATCGGTTGGCCGGGATCCCGGTGGTCATCCTCAGCTCCTCCCAAGCCCCGGACGACATCCAGGAGAGCTACCGGCGGCAGGCCAGCTCGTACGTCTGCAAGCCGGTGGACCTCGAGGACTTCTTCGAGATCGTCCAGGAGATCGAACGTTACTGGCTGGACACGGTCCGACTGCCCGCTCGCACCGAACCATAGGGATCCAGGTCGTCCCGGCTCAGCGGTCCTCGCCGTCGACCACGCGGACCTGCTTGGCCGCCTGGGCGGCGGTCTTGCGTGCCTTGCCAGCGGTGTCCTCCGTGGCCAGGACCACCCCCATCCGGCGTCCAGGGTAGGCCTTGGGCTTCCCGAACAACCGCAGGCTGGTGCCGGGCTCGACCAAGGCGTCACCGACGCCCTCGAAGGCCGGCACGTCGGTCTCGGCCTCGGCCAGGATGACAGCGCTGGCGCCGGGCGAGACGATGTCGATGCTGGGGATCGGGAGACCCAGGATGGCCCGCACGTGCAGCTCGAACTCGCTCATGTTCTGGCTGACCAGGGTGACCAGGCCCGTGTCGTGGGGCCGGGGCGAGAGCTCGCTGAAGAGGACCTCCTCGTCGCGGATGAAGAACTCCACCCCGAAGATCCCGTACCCGCCCAACCCCTCGGTCACGAGGCGGGCCATCCGCTTGGCCTCCTCCAGCGCGTTGCCCGGGATCGTCATGGGTTGCCAGGAGACCCGGTAGTCACCGTCCTCCTGGGTGTGGCCGACCGGGGCGCAGAAGAACGTGCCGTCGGGGTGGCGCACGGTCAACAGGGTCATCTCCTGGTCGAACCGGACGAACTCCTCGATGATGACCCGGCCGGTGCCGGCCCGGGTGCCTCGCTCGGCCTCGTCCCAGGCGGTCTCGATGTCGGACTCGGTCCAGACCACGCTTTGGCCCTTGCCAGACGAGGACATCGTCGGCTTGACCACGCAGGGCATGCCGACCTCGTCGATGGCCTCCCGGTAGGCCTCCTTTGAGTCGGCGAAGGCGAAGCGGGAGGTGGCCACGCCCAGCTCCTCGGCCACGAACCGCCGGATGCCTTCCCGGTCCATGGTCAACCGGGTGGCCTTGGCCGAGGGGATGACGTTGTAGCCTTCCTCCTCGAGCCGTTCGAGCTCGTCGGTGGCGATGGCTTCGATCTCGGGCACGATCAGGTCTGGCTCCTCGGTCTCGACGACCTTGCGGACCGCCTGGCCATCGGTCATGTCGATGACGTGGCTGCGGTGGGCGACCTGCATGGCCGGCGCGTCCTCGTAACGGTCGACGGCGATGACCTCGATGCCGAGCCGTTGGGCTTCGATGACGACCTCCTTGCCAAGCTCACCGCTGCCGAGCAGGAGCAGGCGCGTGGCGGTGGCGGTGTTCGGCGTGCCGAAACGAGGGGAGCTCCCTGAGCGTGCCATGGGGCAGCAGAGCAGCAGGCCAGGGAAAGGTTTGCCCCGGCCTTTCCGGTGGAACGCTCACGACACGTGCAAGAGGCAACCTCATATCAGGGCCCCCGCTTTGTGCCCGCACGGCTCGAGGTGTCCAAGTGAGCAAGCCGAGGATCGTCGTCGAACCGCCTGGCCCGAAGGCCAAGGAGATCGTCGAACGCGACCACCGCTCCATCGTGAAGACCACCAAGACCACGCCTGTCGTGGCCGACCACGCCGAGGGGTGGTTGGTCCACGATGTGGACGGGAACACGTTCCTGGACTTCACCAGCGGGATCGGTGTGCTGAACACCGGCCATCGGCATCCCCGGGTGGTCGAGGCCGTCACGGAACAAGCCGACCGGTTGTTCCACTTCGCGGGCACCGACTTCTACTACGAGGCCATGCCCCAGTACGCCGAACGCCTGACCGGCGTGGCCCCGGTGAGCCAACCGTCCAAGGTGTTCTACACCAACTCCGGCACCGAGAGCACCGAGGCCGCCCTCAAGCTGACCCGGCACCACACCCGCCGACCCTGCGTGTTGGCCTTCCAGGGCGCCTTCCACGGACGCACCCTGGGCTCGCTGTCCATGACGGCCAGCAAACCGGTCCACCGCCGCCACTTCCAGCCGTTGCTCCCGGGCATCCACCACGCCCCGTTCCCGGACCCCTACCGCAACCCCTGGGGGATCGACGGCTACCTGGAGCCCAGCGAGCTGACCAACCGGGTCCTCGACCACATCGAGAACATGTTCTCGACCCTGCTACCACCAGAGGATCTGGCCGCGTGCTTCGTCGAGCCGGTCCAGGGCGAAGGGGGCTACGTGGTCCCGCCCGAGGACTTCCTGCCCCGGCTCAAGCGCCTGCTCGAGGAGCACGGTGCCGCCCTGGTGGCCGACGAGGTCCAGTCGGGCTTCGGTCGGACCGGCGAGCTGTTCGCCTGCCAGCGGTTCAACGTCAAACCCGACATCCTGTGCCTGGCCAAGGGCATCGCCTCGGGCATGCCCATGGGCGCCGTTGTCGCCCGCGAGGCCTTCGACTTCCCCACCAGCGGCAGCCACTCCAACACCTACGGCGGCAACCTCGTCGCCATCGCGGCGGCCAACGCGACCCTGGACGTGATCGAGACCGACGGCCTGACCCAGAACGCCAGCAAGATGGGCGCCTACCTCCGGGAGGAGCTCGAGGAGCTCCAGGACCAGCACACGTTCATCGGGGACGTCCGCGGTCTTGGCCTGATGCTGGCCATCGACATCGTCAAGGATCCCTCCACCAAGGAACCCGACCCGCAGCTCAGGGACGAGATCGTCCAAGCCGCGTTCAAGCGCGGTTTGCTCCTGTTACCCTGTGGCCCCAGCGCCGTACGGTTCATCCCACCCCTTGGGATCGACGCCGATACGGTGGACGCAGCGGTGGAGGTTCTTTCAGCAAGCTTGAAGTCATCCTAAGGGAGCCTACCGCATGGTGTTGCCCCGCCGGACCGTCCAGATGCTCGTGGTGGCCCTGTTGGCCACCCTCCTGCTGGCCAGCTTGCCGGCTGCCGCTGTCCAGACCTTACCCTCCGACGATCGCCTGCCCCAGGCCCTCTACGGTTACGGGGCCACGGTGGCAGGGGACGCCGGGTATCTCTTCGGCGGGGCCCGCGGGGACGCGTACCAGGACGCCGTGGTCCAGGTCCGTGAGAACGGGGCCACAGCCGAGGTGGCAAGCCTGCCCCGCTCCCTCAAGGAACCAGCAGCAGCCTCCATCGGTGGGACGGTCTACATCTTCGGC
>CAZBKU010000230.1:0-4732 GCA_964492585.1 uncultured Thermoplasmatales archaeon
CCCTGTTCGACGGGATCCCGCTGGACGAGGTCACCACCAGCATGACGATCAACGCGCCGGCCGCCGTCCTGTTGGCCATGTACATCGTCGTCGGCGAGCGCCAGGGCGTGGCCCCGGAGAAGCTAGGAGGGACCGTCCAGAACGACATCCTCAAGGAGTACATCGCCCGGGGGACCTACATCTTCCCGCCGGGCCCGAGCCTGCGCCTGACCGCTGACCTCATCGAGCACTGCAGCGAGCACGTGCCCCGGTGGAACACCGTCAGCATCAGCGGGTACCACATCCGGGAGGCCGGGGCCACGGCAGGGCAGGAGCTGGCCTTCACCCTGGCCAACGCCCGGGAGTACGTGAACGCCGGCCTGGAGCGGGGCCTGGACATCGACGCCTTCGCGCCCCGGCTGTCGTTCTTCTTCAACGGCCACTCGGACCTCCTGGAGGAGGTGGCCAAATTCCGCGCGGCCCGGCGCATGTGGGCCCGGATCGTCGAGGAGGAGTTCGAGGCCGAGGACCCCAAGAGCATGCGGTTGCGGTTCCACACCCAGACCGGCGGCAGCACGCTGACCGCCCAGCAACCGCTCAACAACGTGGTCCGGACGACCATCGAGGCCCTGGCCGCTGTCATCGGCGGGACCCAGAGCCTGCACACCAACAGCTACGACGAGGCGCTGGGCCTGCCCACCGAGCAGGCCGCCCGGTTGGCGCTGCGCACCCAGC
Source organism: uncultured Thermoplasmatales archaeon (assembly GCA_964492585.1). Lineage (GTDB taxonomy): Archaea > Thermoplasmatota > SW-10-69-26 > SW-10-69-26 > SW-10-69-26 > CAYXGD01. The sequence goes on from CAZBKU010000230.1 coordinate 715, forward strand.
AGATCATCGCCGAGGAGAGCGGGGTCCCCAACACGATCGATCCCTTCGCCGGGTCCTACTACGTCGAGTGGCTCACCGACCAACTCGAGGAGCAGGCCCTCTCGATGATGGACCGCATCGACGCCCTGGGCGGCATGCAGGAGGCCATCCAGCAAGGCTGGGTGCAACGCCAGATCCAGGAGGCCGCCTGGAAGCACCAGAAGGCCGTCGAGGAGGAAGAGAAGCTGATCGTCGGCGTCAACGCCTTCCGGGAGGGCAGCGACGGGGATCGCACCGAGATCATGCAGATCCCCGAGACCCTTGAGGAGGGCCAGCTCGAACGCCTGGAGGCCTTCCGCGAGCAGCGGGACACCCAGGCGGCCGAGCAAGCGGTCAGCGAGCTCCAGGCGGCCGCCGAGACCGACGAGAACCTGATGCCCTCCATCATCGAGGCCGTGCGCCAGGAGGCCACCCTGGGCGAGATCTGCGGTGCCCTGCGGGAGGTCTGGGGCGAGTACAGTGACCCGGTCGCGGGCCTGTGAACCGCGTCAGCCATCCAGGCACGGGTTCTCGTACGCCATCGTGACCGGCTGCTCGTCCTGACCGCGCGAACCGGTCACGTAAACCATGCTCTCGTCCGGCGAGACCGTCAACCCATGGGGTTCCTCGTCGCCCCACGCGTCGTAGAGACGATCGCCGATCACCTCGAGGCTTGAAGCATCCAGCGCGGCTGTCCAGAGCCCCGATGACGTATCTGCAAGGACGAGCAGGCAGCGACCGTCGTCGACGAGCACCGAATCGGCAAGGAACGCCTTGCCACCACCCGGACCCTCATGCAGCTGGCGAGCCTCCTGGACGCCAGAGGCTGCGTCCAGGCTCCGGATCGAGACGTTCCAACCTGTCGCGGTGGCCCCTGCCTGGTTCCCAGCCACCAACACCCGGTCTTCCGGTCCAGCGCCCGGGTGGACCGCCACGGGACGGACCGTCTGATCTGGCAGGATCTCTGACATCGTCCAGACGCTGTCACCCGTCTCCCCATCCAGGCGCCGGACCTCGGGGTCGTGATCGCCATCCGCCTTCCAACGCTCCCCAGCCAGGATGGGGTCGCCCTCCGGGCCTACCGCGACCGCGTTGGCGGACTGGGGCTCGGCATCCCCCGCCAGCGTCGCCCACCTGAGCTGGCCATCGGCAGCATCGAGCGCAACGCCGAGCATCTGGGTGTCTGTGCCGTCGTCGGCGCTTCCACCGATGAACAAGGTCCGGCCGTCGGCCGACAGGGCCGTGCTCACCCAGATGCCGGCATCCCACCCGTCGAACGCCGATGTCCCTGCCGCGGGCCAGGTCCACACCTCCTGGCCGGTCCGGGCGTCGAGCCCGACGGCGGCCAGGTCCTGGGACCCCTCGTGCCCGCCGACCGTCCCAGCCAGCAGGACCATACCCTGGCTGCGGGAGGCTTCCATCGTGATCAGCGAGCGGGGAGCATCAAGCGCGGACGATCCCGCCTCCCAGACCGTCTCCCCGGTCTCCAGGTCGTAGGCGTGGACGCCAAGGGCGTCCCGCTCCGAGAAGACCTCACCGCTGCTGGCGATCACCGACGCCTGGCTATCCAGGATCTGCACGCGGGGAACGTCGCAGTCGCAGGACCCCGACCGATCCCAGGCTCGCTCGCCCGTCGACGCGTCGTAGGCCACAGTCCCCAGGGTACGGGCGGAGGCGCTCACGGTGGCGACCGTTGAACCATCCTTGCTCACCGCGATATCCGCGGACCCCGCTTGGGGCAGATCCTTGCCGGCCTGGAACCAGACCGGGCACCCCTCGAAGAGGCGTTGCCCGGTCTCCTCGCACGTCCTCATCCTCATCCACGTCGGTGTCTCATCGTTGGCTGGCGTGGACACCGGTTCCAGGGTACCCGCCAACACCATGCTGGGCACCAGCAACGCTGCAGCCACCAACAAGATCCCGAACCCACGACCTGTCGTGCTCGTTCCCCGCTCAACCATCTGATCCAACCTACGACCGTGATCAACGCCGACGTTGCCGTGATAAGCGTTATCGTGACGCGGGGTTCGGGAGCGCGGGCAGTCGCCCGCGCCCCCGCCCCGGGACGTATGGCGAGCGGCTAGGTGAACACCACCTCGACACCTCCGTACGTATCGACCGCACGAACGACGGTCAGGGCAGCCGTCTCATGGTCGGCGACCGCGTGGGAAGCGCTGTCGCACGGGATCTCTTCGACGCTCACGGACCCGTCGGCCTGGGTCAAGATCAACTGGGCCTCCCACCCGTCAGCCCCCAACCCGTCACCGCTCAAGTCGAGGCAACTTACATCGGAAGCCTCGAAGGTCGGAGGCGTCTCCACCGCGTGGATGGAGAACGGCGGCGCAGAGCTGTCCTCGACACTCGTGGCGATATCTCGGGTCATCTCGGGAAGCTCGGCCCCGATGTCCCAGCTCTGACCCTGTGCCTGCCAGGTGAAGGTCCGGTGGTACATATCGACCGAGAGCGCCGACAGGTTGGTCGCGTAGTCCTCGACCTCAGCTTCGTGACCCCACTGTTGGTCGTAGATCGACGGCTGGATCCACGGCATCGCCGAGGGATCGCACACCTCCGTGGCGTTCTCCGCCATGTTCGAGAACGTCCGAGTCAACACGGTCCCTGGACCGTTGGGCGACCGCTGGACCTCGTGGCCCCAATAGAGAGCATAGGACCCGGCATGTGACGCGTCCGCGTTGGTCGGACCGTTGCACAATCCTGCTCGGGGGGCGTGCTGGTAGTCGCTGATGCCATCCAGGTCGCTGGCGTCCCCGTCGACGTCGCTGTTCCCGTACAGGAGCGAGGAGGGCTCGGTCTCCGCGTCCGGGTTCAGCCAGAACTGGGCCGCCCGGGGAATCCCATCCAACGCGGCAGGGATCTTCGGCTCCCAGCCGGTCTCCAGGAACATGATGTACCGGGTCATCAGGTTGGCCATGACCGAATGCGCGACCTCTTCCTGCGTGTGGTTCTCCAGGTCCGTGTAGTACCCGAGCGCGTTCAGGTGTTCCTTGAACACCGCCGTGACGTACATCTCGATGGGATACTGGGTGTTGTCTTCCTCGACCTGGATACAGACGATGCAGGTCAGGGTCAGATCATCGAAGACGAACACGTCGCGTTGGCAGTCGGGATCGTCCCCGATGAACCCCCAGTTCGGGTCAGGGTTGTCAAAGGGGTTCCCGTTGCCATCCGTGCACTTCGCATCGGGGTCGAGTCTCCACTCCTGGACCGATTCGGCGCCCTGCTCGAGGGTCTGGTTGTACGCCAACGAGCCGCCATCGACCAGGGCTTGGGCGGCTTGTTGGACGACGGGGGCTGCGGGATCGGCGTTGCAAGCCCATGCCCGCCAGTACGCGTCGTCGAAGCTCTCGACCTCCGCGACTGGAGTCCCTTCGGTGTCGCAGGGAAGGGTGTCGACGCCTTGGATGCCCAGGGTCATCTGCTGCCACTGGCCATCAACGAGCTTGCCAGCGAGCAGCTCGTAACCATTGTCCCAGTCGTTTACGATCCGGATATCTCCTTCAAGATTCGTACCAAACATATCCCCCTCGGCAGGGCCGACATTGATATCCTTGACCAGCCATTTGGCCTCCCGGAGTTTCGTCAGGCTGAAGACGAAGTGCCAGTCAGCCAACACACCGTTCTCCTCCGACCACGTCCATAGGTCTACCTCCCACCCATCGATGAACTGGGTGACCACCGGATCCTCAACTTGTGAGGTCCCCAGCCAGGCGTTGTCGCTGCTGTTGACCACCTGGCGACTTTGCTGGATCTCGGCATTACCGACCTGCGCGAAGGCCTGAGCGAACTCCAGAACCTCTTGTTCGCTTGAGAGGACCACGGACAGGTCACCAAGGAGGCCGTTGAAGTTCTCGGTGAGATCATAACCCGCACCCGCATAGTAAGCCATCGCGTGGGTGACCGGGGGTGCTTGGGTGTGGTTGAGCACGTAGAAGAGCTCGACCTCCTCAGGGAAGGCGGCCGCGAACCGTGCATCCTCCCCTGG
>CAZBKU010000231.1:0-4721 GCA_964492585.1 uncultured Thermoplasmatales archaeon
CTCCCGGAACATCCCGGCGGTCTCCTCGTCGTAGCACTCGGGGTGCCGGCGGAAGACGTCGGTGGCCCGGATGGCCATGGGCGAGTCCAGGAAGACGTGCAGGTCGTCGGGCAGCAGGCCCTCCTCGATGCCCTCGCGCAGGTAGAACATGAGGTCCTGGGAGCGCTCCAGGGCGAAGCTGGGGATCATCACGTTGCCGCCCCGGAGGACCGTCTCGTCGATGACCTCGTAGAGCTCCAGGACCGAGTCCTCGACCGACCGGTGGTTGCGGTTGCCGTAGGTGGTCTCGATCACGACGGCGTCGACGTCCTGGGGTGGCGGACGGGGGTCCCGGATGATGGGTTTGTCGTCGTTGCCCAGGTCGCCGGAGAACACGACCCGCTTGGTCTGCCCGTCCTCCTCGGCGTCGAGCTCGATGAAGGCCGATCCCAGGATGTGGCCGGCGTCGTGGAACGTGGCGGACAGCCCGTCACCCAAGGTCCGCGTGTCACCGTAGCCGACGTGCTTCTCGAACCGGTCCAGGGCGCCCATGGCGTCCTCGCTGTCGTAGAGCGGCTGGATCTCGCCCTGGCCCTTGCGTTTCCGGTACCGGTTCTCCCGCCGGGCGTCCTCCTCCTGGATCTTGGCCGAGTCGAGCAGGACGACCTGGGTGAGCTCCTGGGTGGCGCCCGTGGCGTAGATCGGGCCGCGGTAGCCGCGCTGGACGAGCAGCGGCAGGCGGCCGCAGTGGTCCAGGTGGGCGTGGGTGAGGAGCACCGCGTCGACCTGGCCAGGGTCGAAGCCGAAGGGTTGGCTGTTGGTGTGCCCGTCGCCCTCGCCTTGGAACATGCCGCAGTCGACGAGGATCTGCTTGCCGCAGGCCTCGACGAGATGGCAGGAGCCGGTGACGGTCCGGGCTGCGCCGTGGAAGGTGAGCCGCATGGTGGGTCGGCGTAGCGTGCCCATGGGTCATCAAGGCCGGCGGTCGGGGTGACCTGGCCACATGGCCCCGGTGCATGCCCCACGCCGGCCGGCGCGTCACCCCGTCAGCGGGTGCAGCACCGGGAGCAGCGCCAGCGTCACCACGGCCACGAGCACGGCCAGGCCGACGCCGACCCTGGCGTAGTCGGTGAACCGGTACTCGCCGGCGCCGTAGACCATCAGGTTGACCTGGTGCCCGATCGGCGTCAGGAACCCAGCGGATGCCGCGAAGATCGCGGCCAGGATGAACGGCACCGGTGCCAGGCCCAGGACCAGGGCGACCTGGGCGCCGACCGGGACCATGATCGTGACCGCCGCCGCGTTGGTGATCATCTGGGTCATGGCGAACGCCAGCGCGTAGACGACCCCCAGTGCGACCATGGGGCTCCACCCGGCCAGCTGGGTGGCCAGCAGGTCGGCCAGGAGGCCCGAGGCGCCCGACTGGACGAAGGCCATGCCCAGGGGGACCAGGCCGACGAGGACGAGGATGACCTCCCAGTCGACGGCCTCGAAGACCTCGTAGGTCCGGATGCAGCCGGTCAGGCCCATGGCCAGGACCCCGGCCAGGCCGGCCACGGCCAGGGGCGTCCAGCCGGCGATCCCGGCGGTCAGGACGAGCGCGAAGATGCCGGCGGCCAGCCAGCGCTTGTCCCGACGGTAGGGCTCCAGGCCCGGGTCCTCGTTGAGCAGGAACTCGCGGGAGCGGCGCAGGGCGTCCTTGACCTGCTCGTCGCCGAGCATGAGCAGGGTGTCGCCCGGCTTTAGCTGGATCTCCTGGAGCCGGTCCCGGAAGGTCTCATGGCCCCGCTTGACGCCCAGCACCAGGGCGCCGAAGCGTTGCCGAAACCGGGTCTCGGTGAGGGTCCGTCCGACGACGTGGCGGCCCTGGGCCACGGTCACCTCGAAGACCCCGGCGCCGGCCTCCTCGAGCCGGTGATGCCGCTCGGTCTCAGCGCGGACGTGGACATCGAGCTCCTCGACCAGGCGCACCAGCTCGTCGGCCGAGGCGTTGACCAGCAGCTCGTCGCCGGCCTGCAGCTCGATCTGGACCGGGTCGGTGACCACGGGCCGGCCCTGCCGGTAGAGGCGCAGGACCTCGACGTCGTACCCGTACCGCAGGTCGGACTGGTCCAGGGTCTTGCCGACCAGGGGGCTGTCCTCGGCGATCTCGATCTCGGTGAGGTAGCCGGCCAGGCCGTAGCGCTCGGCCGGGGGTCCGGAGGCTCGGCGGCCCGGGGTCAGCCGGGGGCCCAGCAGGAAGAGGTAGAGGACCCCGACCAGGAAGACGACACCTGTGACGCCGATGAAGCTGAACATAGAGAGCTCGACGTAGCCAAGCCGCTGGGCGATGTCGGCGCCGAGCAGGTTCGTGCTCGTACCGATCAAGGTGAGCGTCCCGCCCATCAGGGCCGCGAAGGCGATGGGCATCAGGAACCGGGAGGCCGACGTGCCGGTCCGGTTGGCCAGCGTGATGACCAGCGGGATCATCAGCGCGACCACCGGCGTGTTGTTCATGACCGCCGAGAGCAGCCCGGCCAGCACCATGAGCAAGAGGTAGCTGGCCGCCATGCTGCCGCGGGCCAGCGAGAGCACCTGGCGGGCGACGTCGTTGAGCAACCCGGTGCGCTCGATGCCGGCGGCCAGGATGAACATGCACAGGACGGTGATCGTGGTCTCGGTGCCCGGCCCCGAGAGGCCTTCGGCCGGGGTGACCACCCCGAAGAGCATGAGGAGCGTGGCGATCAGCAAGGCGGTGATGGCCGGCCGGACGACCTCGGTGATGAAGAGCACGAACGCCAGCGCGGTGACGGCCAGGGTCACCCAGAGCGGGTCCACGACCACGGGCAGCCAAGCAGCCAGGCCCCCAAGAACCGCACGCTCCCCCGTTCCCATCGGTGGTGCTGGGGGATAGGGTGAAGCGGGGGAGCGTCGCAGACCAGGGTACCATGACACAGACAGCTCGTCGGGATCGGTTCGCGACGACGCGCTGGGTGACCCAGTGCCCCGAGTGTGGTGGCGACCTTGAGGGGAACTACTTGGCCACCGGCGGCGACGTGTCGCAGAAGGCCGGCGGCCACATCGGCACCCCGGTCAAGTGCTACACCTGCGGCTGGCAGGGCACGATCGAGCCTGGCATGGACTGGGCCCAGGCGTGAGCCACGAGCACCCGATCACAAGCCGAAGACCAGGGGTAGCAGCGTCAGCGAGGCAGCTGTGACGAGCAGGGCACCGACGATGTCGAGGATCAGACCGACGCGGGCCATCTGTGGGGCGGTGACGTACCCGCTGGCGAAGGCCACGGCGTTGGGGGGCGTGGCCACCGGGAGCATGAACCCCGTGCTGGCCGCCAGGGTCGCCGGGATCATCAGCCAGTAGGGGTGCAGGCCCAGGCCCTCGGCCGTGGCGGCCACCACCGGCAGGAGGAGCGCGGTCATGGCCGTGTTGGAGGCGATCTCGCTGCCGATGATGACGATGACACAGAGCGTAAGGATCAGCAAAGGCAGCGGCAGGCCGCCCAGGCCACCCAGCAGGCCTCCTAGCCAGGTGGCCAGGCCCGAGCGGGTGAACCCGGCGGCCAGGGAGAACCCGCCGCCGAAGAGGATCAGGACCTCCCACGGGATGCCGACGGCCGTCTTCCAGTCGAGCACGAACTCACCCTCAGAGAGATCAGCCGGGGCCACGAACAGCAGGAGCGCCGCGATCAGCGCGATGGCGCCGTCGTGGATCTCCAAGCCGAGAGCCGTGGCCCAGCCGGGAACGGTGATCGCCCCGAGACTGAGGTCGGTCTTGAAGACCCAGGCTAGCACGGTGAGGATGAACACCACGGTGACGATCCACTGCCCCCGCCCCATGGTCCCCAACGCCGAGCGGCGCCGGGCCAGGTCGCCGGGGTCGATGTCGGCGGTCGTCTCGGGCTCGAGCACGACGTAGGCCAGGTAGAGCCACGCTAGGCCCGTGAAGACGACGGTGATGGGCAAGCCCAGCAGCATCCACCGCAGGAAGCCGACCTCCCCGAGCTCGGGGTAGAGGCTGGCCGACTGACCGGCGAAGATCAGGTTGGGGGGCGTGCCGACCAGGGTCGCCAAACCGCCGAAGCTAGCGGCGTACGCGATACCCAGCATGAGCACGGTCCGGAAGCCGTACCGCCAGGGGGACCCTCCCGAGCGACCGCCACCGCCGGCCTCCATCGCGATGGCCAGCCCGATGGGCAGCATCATGACCGCCGTGGCCGTGTTGGAGACCCACATCGAGAGCACGGCGGTGACGACCATGAATGCGAGGATCAGCCGCCGAGGCCGGGCGCCGACCCGGGCCAGCACAGTGAGGGCGAAGCGGCGATGCAGGTCCCATTTCTGGAAGGCCCCGGCCACGAAGAACCCGCCCATGAGGAGGAAGATGGTCGGCTCGGCGTACGCCGAGGCGGCCGTCCCGATGTCGACGACTCCTAAGATCGGGAAGGCGACCAGAGGAAGCAGCGAGGTCGCCCCCAGGGGCACGGCCTCGGTCATCCACCAAGCCGCCATCCACAACGTCAACCCGAGGACGCGCTGGCCGGCGGGACCGAGGCCCGGCACGGTCGGCAGCACCAGGAGGGCGACGAACAAGACAGGGCCCAGCAAGAGCGCGACGCGTTTGCCCCAGCCGTAGGCCTGGTCCGGTGTCCCGGGCCCTGCGCCGAGCGGCTCGGTCATGATGGCCGCCGAACCCCGGCGGAAGGATAGGAACCCTTCGGAGACGCGTGCGGCCCTGGGTCAGCGCGC
>CAZBKU010000232.1:0-4705 GCA_964492585.1 uncultured Thermoplasmatales archaeon
CGTCTCCGCGGGCGTAGCGGGACAACACGTTGGAGGTGTTGCCGGCCCGCCGGCCCTCGTCGTCGAAGGCCACGGTGATCGGACCGTCGAACGCGTCGGTGGCGCGCAGCGTGGCCGGCACCGTGGTGCTGTTGCCGGGGGTCAGCGGTCCGATGGGGCGGGAGGTCAGGGTGACACCGTCCGGGCCCTCCTCGAGGGTGAGCGATCCCTCCAGGGGGGCGTTGCCGGTGTTCTCCACGGCGACCTCAAGGACGACCGGGTCACCCAAGGCCGCCTGGACGTCGTCGTCGACGGACAGGCGCGCGTAGCCCCCCTGGGAGACAGGGACGCTGATCTCGAGCTCGCCGCCGGGGCCCAACGGGTCCAGAACCTCGAGGACCAGGGTGTTCTGGCCCGGGGGGGTCCCGATGGGGGCCGCGACGGTGAGGTCCAACACCGAGCGGCCCTCGTCGTCGAAGGTCAGGTTGGCCGGCGTGGTGATGTCCCACAGGGAGGGGGCCTGCACCAGGCGAAGCTGCACCTGGGAGCCCTTGAGCGCGTCGAGCGTGAGGGGTAGCGATCGGTCGGTGGGGGTGCCTGCCGGGATGGGTGAGGCGTCCACCGGTTCGGTGGCCAGCACCCGCAGGACCCGGACAGGGACCGTGGCGCTGGTCCGGAACGGTGGCAACCCGCCGGTCGGCTGGAGCGACAGCTCGACGCGGACCTCCGTGGTCATGCCCGGTGGTGCGTCGTCGGCGGCGGCCACGCGTAGAAGCGGCTCCCAGATGGCAGCGTTGGTGTCCCGGGGACCCAAGAGGGTCTCCAGCGTGGTGACGGGCTCGCCGCTGTCGGGGTCGACCAGGGTGGCGTTGATCGGTCCTCCGGGGCTGGCGATGGAGAGGTTGCCGGTGGCCTGGACCCCCTGGTTCTCGACACCCAGGGTCAGCGTGCGCTCGTCGCCGGGTGCCAGGGCCAGCCCGTCGGTCCCCGGTGACAGTTGAGCGACCACCGGTACGTTGAGGAAGACGGTGGCATCGACGGTCCTCACGGGTCCGGCACCCTCGGCCAGTTCACCTCTGACCAGCAGGTCGGTGCGGTCCTCGGTGTCCTTGTCGGGGCTTGTGACCAGGAGACTGGCGCGCGCTGTGTGCCCGGGTTCGATGCCGGGGAGCGTGACGGTCTGGCCACAGGAGCCGCCACCGGGGCGCTGGAGGCAGGCGTCGAAGGCCTCTCCACCGAGTTTCTCGCGGCTCAGCTTCACGTCCAACGGGACGGTGCCGGTGTTGCGCACGACCAAACCGAAGCTGTTCTCGCCGCCGGGCTGGGCGGTCTGCGTCTGCCGGTCGCTGCCATCCTCGAAGCTCAGGTCGAAGTCGCGGATGGTGACGACGCTGACCCGTGCCGGGTCGGACCCCACGATGCGTTCCTCGCCGGAGACCCGGGCCTCGATGAGGACCTCGAGGACGACGTCGGCCACCCCGTCGGGGACGCGGATGTTGAAGGGGATGGTCTCGGTGGCACCGCTCTCGGCCGGCAGCTGGACCCGGGTGGCGCCCACGGTGGTCTCGGGATCGAGCTCCTTGGCCAGGCCGATCGGTCGGGGGTTGAGCTCGAGGGTGAGGCTCGGCGTCGACCCGGAGGCCGACCGCGCCAGGTTCTCCACGGTGATGTTGAAGGAGACGACGCTGCCGGCCCCTGCGAAGGCGTTCTCGGGTTCCACCCGGATGTCGAAGGCCTTGGCCAGGTAGCTGGTGCTGGCACGCTCGACGTGGGCCGGGTGATGGACGGCCAGGGGCTGGGCGATCAGTTGCTCGTCGTCGCCCGGCGGGGCGGTCATCACGTACCCGAGCGGGGTCCGATCGTCGACGTCGAGGATGGCGGGCCCCTCGCCAGCGCGGACGATCTCCCGGCTGTCCTGGCTGGAGAGGCTGATCAGGTTGACGAACGGTTCACGCCCGTCGACGGACACCAGGTCGGCGCGTTGGGTCGCCTGGCCCAGGCCCGGAGAGACGGCGATGAGGTTGGCGCCGTCGGGGACGTAGAGGCGCTGGTCGCCGGAGAGGGGTTGATGGAGGGGCCCGACGCGGTCCTCGGCGTTGCCGATGTAGATCTGGGAGGGTGCGTCGGCGATGACCTCGGCGATGCCGGTGTCCTCGGACATCGGGATGGCTTTGACCGGCGGTTGGACGCCCAGGTCCTCCTTGAGGATCTGGCCGCGTGAGAGGTCGTTGAGGTCGATCGCGTTGGCTTGGTCTGTCCCGACCGACAGGACACCGGTGACCGGAAGGATGGTCCTGGTCGCCTGGTCGTCCTTGGCTTGGACGTAGGCGTATCCATCGCCGCGGACGGCAGCGTGGATCCGGTCGCCGGAGCTCGCCGAGAGGATCAGCGGTAGAGGGTCGTCGTCGGTGGCCGGTTCGTGGGTGACCGGTAGCGAGGGGCCCAGGTCCACGTTCTGCCCGCTGGCCTGGCCAGCGCCGGCCTGGATGTTCACGGTGCAGCCGCCGGTGCAGCTTCCGTCGTGGGCCCAGGCGACCAAGTCGATCCCGCTGGCGCCGCCGGGCAGGATGGTCCGAAGCTCGTCGTCGGCCTGGCCCGAGGGGCCCACGGCGACCAGGGGTTGGGGGGCCGGGCCTTGTGATGTGTCGTCGTAGGCAACGGCGGTGACGGGCTGGCTGGCGAACACGCGGATGGTGCCCGCCGGGACCTCACACCAGACGATCTGAGGGTCGGTGTCGCACCGTTGACCGGTGCCACCGCAGCCGACGACGCCCGAGGTGCCGCCGGTGTCGGTGACGACCTCGATGCACTCGGGTTGGGGGGTGACGGCCACGGTGACCGGCGAGGCGGCCTCGCTGGGGATGAAGAAGTGCGCCTCGTGACCCATGAGGCTGCCGACCATCTCCGGGGCCTGGCCGGTCTCGGGGACGTCGACGCCCCACCCGGTGGGGGCCCAGTAGATGCCGTACCCCTTGGCGCCGGTCTGGCGCTCCCAGACCACCATGCACGTGGACGTGGTCGTGTTCGTGCAGCTGCCGGTCCGGCTGACCGGATCGACCAGCCGGTGAGGGATCGGGTCACCCGGGGCGGCCCCCCCTCCGGTGGAGGTGTAGGGGACGACGACGATGGACTCGGGGTCCGGCGGGCTCTCCAGGGCATCAGGCCAGCCGGCATCCTCCAGGGCGTCCTGGAAGGTGAGCTCGTAGGCCAGAAGGTCGCTGGTGCCCTGGCCCACGTTGGGGATGTGGGTGGTCCCCTGGCCGTCCACGATCACACGGAACGGCCAGTCCTGGTCCCACCAACCGGGGCCCTGGCTTTGGGCCGAGGCCTCGTCGCTTGGGACGATGACCGCAGCGCTAGCCATCAGGAGGACGGCCAGCAGCGCGTAGGCCTTCATCCGGTGCGTTCCCTCCGTGCCCACGCGACAGCCAAGAGCGCGACCATTATCAAGCCGATGGGTAGGCCAGGTACCCTGTTGGCCAGATCGTCGGCTGCCGATCCGTCGGCGACGCGGACCTCTGTGGCTTGGGCGTCATCTGCTTGGCTGACGTCGTCGACCTGGTTCAGCGGGTCGGCGTTGACGACGAGGCTGTGCTCGCCGGCGGTGGCCTCCCAGTGGAAGGTCACCTGTTGGACCGCGCCGGGGGCCAGACGTTGAGGCTCGGCTGTGGTGGTGTGCAGGGTCCCATCGACGTAGAGACCAGGGGTGACGGTGACCGGGCTGCCGCCGTCGTTGGCCAAGGTGGCCTGGACGGAGACCGTCTCGCCGGCCTGGGGGACCAGGGGGCGTGTCCTGAGCTCTAGGATGTGCAGGTCGGGCCGGAGCTCGGTGACCCGCATGTGCCGGCTGATGCTCTCACCGGTCACGGTGTCCTGGACCCTGAGCTCAGCGGTGCCGGGCATCGGGGTGCCCGGGAGGCTCAGCTCGGTCATCTGGCCGGCCGACAGCCGGGTCGTGGTGTTGGCCAGGGTCCGGTTGCCTTGGATCAGGGAGACGTTGACCTCGGTGGCCTGGTCACCCATGTTGCTGACGTTGGCCCGCGCCGTCGGCGTGTTGCCGGGTTCCAGCCGGAGGTCCTGGATCGAAGGCGCCGAGCCGGCGGCCTGGGTGACGCGCAGAGGTGCCTTGCGGACGACCTCGCCGGCGCGCACGGTGATCGTGCCCTCGGCCACGCCGTCGAGGCGGTGGGTGAGCCAGGCGGTGACGTTGGTGCGGACGACCTCGCCCGGTGCGACCTGGATCTGTTCGGTGGCAGGGGTCAGCGCCAGGGACTGGAGGCTGATCTGGGCGGTGGTCGGGGCGTTGCCTTGTCCGTGGACGACCACCGGCACCGAGACCTTGCCGGACCGGGCCTCGACGGCGACGGGGTCGACGTCCATGTCGACCACCGGGGACACCTCGACGGTGACCCGCCGCTTCTCGACGCCGGCCTGGCTGGCGATCTGCACATCGAGGTCGTGCTGGCCGGAGCTCGGGAGCTCGTCGTAGAGCACCTTGAGCTCGCGGGCCGACGATCCCCCGGGCTGGATGTCCACGGTACCGCCGACCTCGCCGGCGTCGTCGACGAGGGTGCCCAGGCCCTTGTCGGACCTGGCGGCCACGCTGACGACCAGGGGCTCGCTGCCCCGGTTCTCCAGATCGATCGGCACCGTCAGCTCGCCGCTGCGGGCCAGGTCCCTGGCGTTGACGGCCTCGGCCATGTCGACGCCGAGACCTCGGGCGACC
>CAZBKU010000233.1:0-4687 GCA_964492585.1 uncultured Thermoplasmatales archaeon
CCTCGGCGAAGGGGGCCGGGGGAGGGGGCCCGGTTGTCGGGCTCAGCTCGCCAGGACGGGTAGACCCAGGCTGGCGTCCTGGAGCACGAGCCCGCCGGCGGTCCGGCTCCCGTGATGGACGAACTGGTCGGCCGTGGCGGTGACGACCAGGTAGAGGGTCTGGTCCTGGCTCAGGTCGGCTGAGACGCCGGCCAGCTCGGTGGTGTAGTCTTGCTGGATGCCTGGCAGGAAGCTGCGCACGGGCATCAGGTTGTTGGATAGGAGCTGAGCATCGGCCGGGCTCTGACCCACAGCCAGGCCCACGAAGGCCCGCTGGTCCACGCCGGCGCTGGTGAGATCACCGGACAAGGTAGGGATGCCTGCCAGGGTCAGCGGGCCCTGGGCCACCGGCAGGTAGACCGGCGCGCCGGCCCCGGTGGGGGTGGCCACCGGCAGGTCCAGCTCGAACGTCTGGCTGGGGCCGATGTCCTCGGCGTGCAGGCAGCCCGCGTTGTCGGCTGCGGCCAGGCCGTAGGTGCTCGAGGGCATCGCGTTCTCCTCACCCTTGAGCTGGTTCTTCAGGAAGGCCAGGGCCAGGTCGCCGAAGCTGTCGTACCCCGCCTCGGCCGTGCACGGGTCGGCCGGCTCGGCGACGCTGCCGGGCCCACCGACGGGCAGGGCCGATGGCAGGGCGTGGCCGTTGTTGTAACCGATGAAGAAGCTGTCCTCCTGAGCGGTCGGCGTCAGGACGTCCTCGAAGTTGTGCCAGCCCTCGTTGAGGTTGAACAGGTTGTCCGTGATCCCCTGGCCGAACAGGACCGGGATGTCCAAGCGGACCTCGGCATCGCTGTAGGCCTTGGGGCTGTTCTCGGCGAAGTCCTCGACGATGTTGTAGACGCCGGGCACGGTCCCATCGGGGAGCTGACCGGTCGCCAGGGAGTAGGCGAACGCCTGATGGATGCCGTCGTGGACGCTGCCGGCACCAAGCGCGTACAACGCGTCGACCCAGACGCTGCGCACGACCCCGTTGGGCGCCAGGCTCTGGGGGAGGTCGTGCCAGGTGATCTCCGGGACCAGCGCATCGAACCGGGTCTCGCCGTCCTCGGCGATCTCGGTGAGCGCGGTCATGGTCTGGTACCCGCCGCCGTAGCTGCCGCCGATGGCCCCCATGACGGGGTCGTCCGGGATCGGGTCACCGCTCTCGTCGGTGTCCTTGAGGATCCAGGTCTTGGCGGCCATGTGGTCGATGACGGCCTTGGTGTCCTGGGCCTCGAGGTCCGGGTCCTGGACGTGGGCCTGGCCACCGGTCTCCCCGAAGCCGCGCTGGCTGAAGCTGACGACGCCGAACCCGGCGTCAAGATGGGCCTCGAAGGTGGAGCAGTCGGCCTTGGCCCCGCCCCATCCGTGGCTATGGACGATCAGGGGCACGGGGCCCTGATCCGCGGCCGCGGGCTGACAGACGTTCATGTCGATGGTGATCCCATCGACGGGGCTGGTGGTGGTCTCGGCGTTGGACGCGTGGCTCTCGGCGGTGCCGGGGAGCGCGACAGCGATGAAGACGCTGGCCAGCAGAGCCAAGCCTAGGGCGATGACGTGTAGCTTACCTGAGCGGGTGTGTCCCATGGGACAGCCTCCTTGCAGGGAGCAGCCCCGGGGGGTGATTTAAGCGCTCGTGTGCTAGCGGCCAGGCTACCCTGCGCTACTCCTGGCAGGAGTCGTCGTCCGAGAACCGGTGGGCTGGGTCAGCAGCCGCAGGAGGATCCGTCGACGTTGGGGTTGTCGACGCGGAAGCCGGCGCCCATCATGTTCTCCACCCAGCCGATGGTGGAGCCCTCGACGAGCTCCAGGGCCCGCTCGGCGATGTACAGGGGCACGGGTTCGGCCTCGACCACGGTCTCGAAGTCCTCCGGGTCGTCCTTGGAGAACGCCATGGCGTACCGGTAGCCACAGCAACCGCCGGCATCGACGACCAGGCGCAGGGCCTTGACCTGGCTCTCCTGCTTGTCGATCTCACCTTGCAGGCGCTCGGCGGCCTCGTCGGTGAAGGTGATGGCCGGTGCGTCGGCGGTCTCGCCGGTCTTGGTTTGGACGGCCTCGGTCATGGGGGTCACGGGGCAGTGGGGCTTCCAGGTACTTCAACGTACCGGCCCAGGGTGGACGTGGTGGTCAGCAGACCACGGTCTTCGCGATGGACCGGGCCTTGGCGTAGTGGTTCTCGATGGCAGATCCGGCCGTCGTCCCCGTCGGGTCGTCCCCGATGATCGGCAAGCTGCCGTTCCCATCCTCACCACCGTCGGCCAAGGGGCCGTAGGCGACGACCACCACGAAGTCCTCACAGTCGGGTGTGAAGAGGACGGCCTTGGCCTCGTTGGGTCCCTGCCGGATGTCGTACTCGGTGCCCTCCACCATGGAACCCAGGTTCACCAGCTCCATCGAGCGGGTGCCCGACTCGACGAACTCCACGCCGCGGTCCTCCTCGATCTTCTCCAGCGCGATCGGGATCAACCGCTCCCGCTCGTCCAGGATAGGCAGGTCGTTCAAGGTGGCGACCATGACCCCGGCCACCTTGGCCACGGCGTTCTCCGGCGGTTCGTACTCCACGGTGACGAGCTCGGCCAGCCCTCCGGCGTAGTCCTGGCGGTCGTTCCGCGTCTGGCGCCAGTCGTCCCGCCCTTCCTCCGGGATGTCGGCCGGCTCCACGGAGCCAAGGCCCAAGCACCCGGAGGTGAGGGAGGCCACGAGGATCAGGGCCACCCACAGCGCCCTTGCCATCACGCCAAGGAGGCTGCCCTAGCCCTTTAGAGGTTGCGCCCAGGGGCCCAGGTCCGTCGTCCTCGGTCAGCAGGTGACGTGGCGGGCGACCTCGACGCTCTCCTCGTAGTAGTTGGTCTGGGTGGTCGAGCTGCTACCGCCCAGGATGCCCCCGTCGTCCCCGCCGTCGTCGGGCGTGGTCCCGAAGGCGATCACGGCCACGAACGGGTCGCAGGGTGCGGTGAACGTGATGGCCTTACCCTCGGCGGGCCCGTTCTCCATGGTGTACTCGTCGGCGGTCACGGCCCCCTCCATGTTGGCCAGCTCGACCGACCGGGTCCCGGTCTTGTTCAGCTCGATGTTGTAGCGCTCCTCCATCCGATCGATGGCTCGGGGCAGAAGCTCGCTCTCGTCGAAGAAGGGGATGTCGTTGGCGGTGTTCACCGACACGGCTCCCCGGTTGGGGTTGTCCTGGGGCTGGTAGCGCTTCTCTGCCCGCTCCCCCAACCCCATGGCGTAGCTGTCGGCCGTCTCCTCGGTCTTCTCCCACCCCTGATCCTGGGCGTCCTGGCTGGGGACCTCGGCCGGGTTCACCGAGCCAAGCCCCAGGCAGCCGGTGGTCACCATCATGAGGGTCAGACCGATCGCGATCAGGCTACGACGCATCGCAGCCACCCTTGCACCGGCCGATGAAGGACCTTTCGGTAGCTGAGTCGAAACGAACCGGGGCAAGGGTGATGCCCGATCCCCCGGCTGGAGGGTCGTGGCCGAGCATCAGCTCATCGTCGTGGGCGCCGGTGCCATGGGGGCCGCCGTGGCCTGGCACGCCAGCCAGCAGGTGGACGACGTCCTCATCCTGGACAAGGGCCAGGCGTGCTCCGGAACCTCGCCCCGGGGGGCCGGCCTCGTCCACCGTCTGCTCTGGGACCCGCTGGACGTGGGCCTGGTCGACCGGTCGATGGATCAGTTCCGAGCGCTGGTCGAGGCCCAGGGCGCGGGGTTCACCTTCCACGATCCCGGCGGCCTGTTGATCGCGCCGGCCAGCCAGGCCCGCCAGCTCGGACGCCTGAAGCGGATCTGGCACGCTCAGGGCGTCCAGGTCCTCGAGCTGATCGACCACGACGAGGTCGCCGAGCTGCCAGGCGGGGAGCGCCTAGCTGTGGGCCCGGACGAGCTGGTCTACCTGGTCGAGGACGACGGCTGGTGTGTGACCACGGACGCGGTGCGGGCGATGCTGGACCAGGCCCGGGCCAACGGGGCCAAGGTCACGACCCACACCCCCGTCGACCGGGTCGAGGACGGTGCTGCCGTCCTGGACGACGGCCAGCGGCTCACCGCTGAGGCCATCGTGGTGGCCGCCGGGGTCTGGACGCCGGCCCTCCTTGAGGGGCTCTGGCCGGTGCCCCTGAAGGCCTACCGGCCCCAGGCCGCGGCCCTTGAGCTCAAGCATCCCGGCGGGCTCCCGATCGTCCACGATGCCGCTCAGGGTACCTACTGGCGACCCGAGGGGCCCGGCAAGCTCCTTGTCGGCGATGGCACCGTGCTGACCCCCCAGACCCCCGACGACGATCCGCCCGTCGAGCCCGGCTTCCCCGAGGCGCTGGCCGCGAAGCTGTCGGCCCGGTGGCCGGGGGCAGGCCAGGCAGGCCTCGTGCGCGCGTGGGCGGGTTACGAAGCGGCCACCCCGGACCGCAGACCTTTGCTCGGGCCGGTGCCCGGGACCCAGCAGACCTACCTGTGCACCGGTGGCAACGGGTTCGGGTTCATGCGCAGCCCTGCTTTAGGGGAGGCGGCTGCCTGCCTGGCCCTGGGCCAACCAGCGCCCCTCCCGATCCAGGGTCTGGCGCCCGGCCGGCTGGATCCGGCTGAGGTCGAGGGTTTCGAGCCTCGGGAGGGTTTCGCGCTGCCTGGATGACCGTCAGGGGCCAAGAGGCACGAATATGCTCGTTTCAAGGGC
>CAZBKU010000234.1:0-4687 GCA_964492585.1 uncultured Thermoplasmatales archaeon
TGGATCCCCCTTCCGTGGTGTCCGACAGGCCGCTCACCGGCTCGAAGCCGGGGCTGGCCTCCAACATCGCCTGATCGGCGTCCATGGCCGTCTCGCCGTCGGCACCGGGGAGGTCGACGACGGCGGTGTTGGTGTCCCGGCTGTCGGCGACGTCGTCTCCGTCGTCTGACGTCGTACCCCCGCCGCCGCTGGCGGCGTCGGCGCCGTCCTCCTGGCTGGTCCGGTTGTCGACCACCAGGTCAGGCGCGGTGACAGGGGAGGCCTGCAGGGTGATCTGACCCCCGGGCTGGCCGACCAGCGGAATCTGCAGGTCCACGGTGGTGTTGGCCCCAGCCGGCACGGTGACCGGTCGGCTGGCCGCCGGCGATCCGCCGTCGAGCCGAGCGGTCAGGGTGGCCGGAACGTCAGCCGGGTAGGCCGTGGAGAGCCGGACGCTCACATGGGCGGTCCCGTCGAGCTCCTCGACGGTCTGCGGGACCACGGTGAGGCTGGGTGCCAGGGCCCTAGGGGTCCAGCCGTCGACCCGGAAGCCTTGCTCACTGGTGTGTCCGGCAGGCGTGTGCAGGGTCAGCCGGTGGGTCCCCTCGCCCGGGATAGCTAGGTCCAGTTGCCCGCTGGCGTTGGTGGTGCCGACAACGTCACCGTCGAGGAGCACGGTGAGGTTGGTGGCCGGCGACCCGTCAGGGTCGTCGACATCCAGGCGCCACCGGGGGCCGTCGAAGACCTGGATGGTGGGCTGCAGGGCGGGGTGGACCTTGACCTGGGCGTCGGCCAGGCGGCCGATGGTCAGCTCCAGGGTGCCGGGGTGCTCGGGGGCCAGGGTGAGCACCGTGCCTGTCTCGGTGTCGGCGCGATCCAGGACCGGTGTCCCGTTGACCTCGATGCTCGGAGGCTGATCGGCCACGGCTTGGTCCGGCCCGACGGTCACGGTGACCTGGCTTGCCTGGTCGGCCACGACGTGGGCCGGTCGGACGGCGATCTGGGGCCGGTGGAGGGTCCACGTCCGGCCGGGGATCTGCCAGGTGTCCTCGCCATCGGGCAGGACGGCCATCTGGTAGCTGCCGGTAGGAAGGGCATCCAGGACGCCGGCGCGGATGGTCCCGTTGCCCTGGGTGAGCCGGACGTTGACGCCGGTGGCGTCAGGGCTCTGATCCACCGGCTCGATGGAGAGACGGCCGTCGACGGGCTGGCCTTGGCTGGTGACGCTGACGTTGGCCGACGAGCTGATGCCCATGTACCATGGGTCGGGTCCGATGTCGACCTGCAGGTCGCGGACCTCGACCTGGGGCATCTGGTGCCGGTTGTCCTGGGTGGGATCTGTCGCCACGTAGCGACCGCCGTCGGTGCGCACGAAGAGCACGTAGTCGCCGGGCGGCAGGGGGCCCGAGGCCTGGAAGGTGATCGTCTGGACGCTGGTCTGGGTCCGCTCGACGGTGTCGTCGGCGTCGCCGTCGGCGGGCGCTCCGGCGGTCCCCTCGGCCGTGGCGGTCCCGTCGAAGACCGGCTGGCTCTGGAGCGGGATGCCGGTGACCGACAGATCGCCTTGCCGCAGGCTGTCGGCCTGGCTCGCTGGGACGAGGTAGGCTCTGAGTTGGTCTCCGTCGGTGGGCGCGTTCTGGACGGTGGCCTCCAGGGTGGTGGGTCCTGCGGCGTAGAAGCTGGCGTCGTGGACCTGGATGGCAAGGCCTTCCTGGGCGGTGGCCTCCGGTGCCCCGGTCACATCCTCGTCGAGGCCGCCACCGCCGCCGGTGGACAGGAACAGGGCCAAGGCCAGGACCGCGGCCACGACCGACAGGACGGAGACCGCCACGATCAGGTAGAACCGGGTGCGTTGCGGGTTGAGCATCCGCTTGCCTTCTGGGCTGACCTCGTAGTAGACCCAGAGCCGGTCGTCCTCCTTCCGGCGGACCAGGCCAGCGTCGCTGAGCTTGTTGAGGTGCTCGTGGACGGTGGCCTTGCCGAGATCGAGCTCGCGGGCGAGCTCGGTGACGGTCATGTTCCGATCACGCAGATGGCGTAGGATCTCCCGTCGTGTGTCCGAGGCAAGGACCTTGATCAGGTCTGGCTCAAGCGGGAGATCTTCCGGCATGGCGTCGCCACCTCCCGTGTGTAGCCGACCGTGCATATAAGTGATGCAGGTGTTCGGCCGCCACCGAACACCCCGTCGACCGGTCGGTTGCAGTCGAAGAGACCGCTTGCATCTGCAAAGATCTACCGGTACAGCGTTCGGCCGGGGCCGAACGGTTCCCGGGCCCCTATGCCCTCTCCCGAGCCATGGCGGTCCATGCGCTGGAGTCGAGGAGGATCAGCGTCCCGCGCCATGCTTGTGATCGCCCTGGCCCTCGTGGTCACCTTGGGGCCCATCGGTGCCCTTCCGCTGGCCCAGGCCCAGAACGCCACCCATCCGGCCTCAGCACCGCCACCCGGTGATGTCTGGACGGTGGAGACCCACGTCGACGCCACAGTCGTCGACAACTACGCCAAGGTGAACGTCACCGCGATCATCGCCAACGAGGGCCCGGATCCGGAGTTCCCCTTCGAGGTTCAGGTCCCTGATGACGCCTACATCACGGGCCTGACGATCGAACGCGACGACCAGGTCCACCACGCCGAGATCGAGGAGCGCGGGGTGGCGCGGCAGACCTACGAGGAGGCCAAGGACAGCAAGCAGACCGCCGGCCTGGTCGAGAAGCACCGGACCAGCTCGGTCTACAGCTACCTGATCAACGTGGAGGCCTTCGAGACGGTCACAGCCACGCTCACCTACGAGCGCTACCTATCCGCCGACAAGGGCGTCCACACTCTCCCCCTGGGGGCCCCTGTCTCCGGGTTCGGACGGGACATGGGTGCTGCGTTCGATGTCACGGTCGACCACAGCCATGGCGTGACCAGCGCCTGGGGTGAGCCCAGCGCCCAGGTGTCCACCGCCGAGGGCGGCGGTTACCACCTGACCCACGAGGTCGGACCGCGCCAGACCGACGCTTCCACCCCGCTGGACGTCCACTACACCGTGGCCCCGACCGACGACGACGGCTCGCTGGTCTCCACGATCCACAACGGGAGGGGCTACTTCGCTCACGCGTTCAGAGCGCCCAGCGATGCCGCCGACCTACCCATCGACCTGACCCTGGTCCTGGACACCTCCGGTTCCATGAACGGGATGAAGATCGCCCAGCTCCAGGATGCCGCCCGCCAGGTGGTGGACAGCCTGGACGAGGGAGACCGGTTCAACCTGGTGTCCTTCGCCAGCAGCGTCCACCAGCCGTGGGGCGGCCTCCAACCCGCCGACGCCGACCGTCGAACCGAGGCCGTCGACGCCATCGACCAGCTGACGGCAGCCGGCAGCACGAACATCGAGGCCGGCATCGAGCAAGGGATGGCCACCTACCAGGGTTCGGGCACCTCCGACGAGGAGGATCGCCTCCCAGTGCTCGTCTTCCTGACCGACGGCCAGCCGACCATGGGCCTCCAGCAGCCCGACCAGCTCCGCGAGCTGGCCCGGGAGGCCAACCAGGCCGACGCCCACGTTTTCGCGTTGGCCTTCGGCAGCGACGCGGACTGGCAGCTGGTCCATGGCCTGGCCGAGGATGGCAACGGGACGGCCATCCACGTGCCCGAGGGTCAGGGTGCCGAGGTCGACCTTCGCCGGTTCATGGCCCAGCTCACCGCGCCTGTCCTCAAGGAGGTGCAGATGACCTACGCGCCTGGTATCCAGGCCATGAACGCGACCGCCCCCCTCCTGTTCGCCGGCAGCGAGCTGCTCGTCGTCGGTACCTTCGACCCCAACCTGACCCGCCTGGATGCCCGGGTCAACGCCACCTCGCCCGATGGGGCCGCGACCTACGAGATCAGCGAACCGATCGGTGAGGAGCAAGCCAGCTTCCTGCCCCGGCTGGTCGCCTACCACAAGGTCCGGCAGCTGCAGGACCGCCTGGACGCCCAAGGCGCCGACCCACAGCTCACCGAAGAGATCACCACGTTGGCCCTCGAGCATGGGTTCGTGACCGACCAGACCAGCCTCGTCTTGACCCTGCCCCGCCATCCCGACGAGCCCGACACCAACCAGACCGTGGCGACCGATCACGCCGAGAGCGGGACAGGGGAAGCCCACGAGACCACCGCCGACCGGTCCACCGGTGGGATCAGTGCGCCGGCCTCCGACCCCGTGGACGCCTATGCCGATGGGACCAGCAGGGACGCTGGCTCCCCCGCAGGGGCAGCCGACGGCGATGACGACATGGACAGCCAAGCGACGCCCGCTGACGGGGAGGAGCCGCAGGACGGGACACCCGGCCTCCCGCTCCTGGTCGTCCTGGCCGGCCTGGCCGTCGTCGCGACGATGGCAGGGAGGCAAGGAAGCCGGCGCTGAACGATGAACCGATGCAGCGGGCCCGACACCCCCCCCTCGACCGATCTCCAAGGGCCCGCCCTCCACCACCTCCCCCGCATGCCACGCGCGGCGGGGGAGCGTGGCTCTTTTCACCACCGCCGCTGCTGCCCGCACGGATGCTGCAGGCGGGAGCCAATCGATGACCGGCTGGATCGAGGAACAGCCCATCGCCCACCGAGGCCTCCACGGCGACGGGGTGCCCGAGAACTCCCTGGCAGCCATCGAGAAGGCGGTGCGCGCCGGGTACGCCGTCGAGGTCGACATCCGGCACTCGGCCGATGGGGTGCCGGTCGTGTT
>CAZBKU010000235.1:0-4660 GCA_964492585.1 uncultured Thermoplasmatales archaeon
ACGACCGCTTTCCCGGGCTGCCCACGGGATTGATCAGAGACGAGCCGGATCCGGTCTGCTTGAGCGTACCCCTCCAGCCCACGTGCCAGTACCCGGGAGCTGCCTACCTTTTCGCGATGGGCGCGAATGGATGGACCCAGGATGCCAAGCTGGTTGCTGCCACTGGCACCCCCAGCGAAACGCCCAGAACGGCCCTCATTGAGGGTCGCACCGACGCTTTCGGGACCGCAGTCGCGCTCGATGGGGCCAATCTCGCAGTTGGGGCCCCATACGAGGACGCTAGACCCTTGGACGATGCAGGAGCCGCCCACCTGTTCGTCGCGCTTGACCCCCAGGTGCTCTCGTGATCCCGCCGAATGGTCAGGGTCGCCTGCGGGAAGGGCAACCGACGATTCTCTTGGCCACAGCAATCGCATCCCTTGTTCTAATCTCCCCGCTCAGCCAGGGCTCGATGGTTGGAGCAGACGAGGTGGACCAGACGGTACGATACCCCTGGATCCAGACCGACCGGGTAATCTCCGAGAAGTGGTCGACCCGGCTGGGCACCACCCTCGCTGCGGACGGTGACCTCGCGATCGTCGGGTCGCAGCCCAGCAGATCTTGGGATTTGGATATCGCGAACGGCCACGACCGCGTCTACGTGTTCGAACGTGCTACCAGTGGCACGTGGCAGCAGACGGCAATGATTGTACCAGAGGACGCGCGAAGAGGAGATACCTTCGGGTACTCCGTCGCTCTCGACGCCCAGGAACCGATCTTCGTCGCTGGCAACCCTGCAGCTGGCCAGGTGCACGTCTTCGAGCGCACACCGACGGGTGCCTGGAACGAAACCGTGAGGTTGACCGGCGCGACGGACGGGTTCGGGTACGATGTAGCCGTGGATTCCGGGACGATCCTAGTAAGCGGCTTCGACTGGGGTGTACATGTCTTCGAGCGGGAAGATGGAACCTGGAAAGCTTCAGGGGAGCCGCTCCCCGCAGTTGGTCCTCTCGACATTGAAGGGGAGGTTGCGATCGCAAAGACCCAGGATAGCTGGCCCAGTCTCGCCATTCTAGGTAAGCGGGTCGGCGTCTGGCAACCGCTTGACGATGGCCTCCTCCCCAACCCGGGTTCGGGCTCGAACCACGTCGCGACCTCCGCTGACCTACGGGCGGATGGCTCTGCCGTTGTTGTGGGTTCCGCCATCGACCAGCGGGTTGTGGCTTCCGAACTACATGGCCAACGAATGGCTGCCGTGGGGTCGGCCTGGGTCTATGAAAAGGTCGATGGCCATTGGGAGCTGACGGCCGATCTCCTGAACCCTGATCCGGGGCCGTTCGAAGCCTTTGGAGACGCGGTCATCATCAAAGGAGATACCCTCGTGGTCGGTGCGACACTGGATTCCCACAACGGTGCCGAGCGGGCAGGTGCCGCGTACGTTTACCAGAAGCGAGATAACGGGTGGGAGATAAAGCAGAAGCTCAGGAACACTGACAACGGCCCCTATGGAGGCGGGGACAAGTTCGGCGCATCCTTAGCCTTCGCCGATGAAACGCTGTTGGTAGGCGCCCCCTCTGACGGCCAACGGCGTGATGGGATGCCCCACCCCCTGGATGACGACGGGGACATCCCCCCATGCATCCACCCAGACATCTACATGGGGTGCGACAACGGCGAGCAGGCGGGTTCCGTGTACGCCTTCGAACCGGTCAACCAACTCGTTCCGCTGGAGCGCTAAGGAACGGGAGAGGGCCGGGCGGTTGTCTCCCGCCCGGCCAGCGGCATTAGGTCTGCAGGGATGCCTGCGAGACCTGCACTCTATGTTTCCAGGTAGGGCATGTACTCTAGTTGGACGCCGTTGGTGTCGGGGCTATCGAACAGGATGTAGAAGTCCCGCGTGCCGAGGCTATCCGCCTCAAGCGTGCAGGTCTCCGAATCTTGCTCCACACCGGACTGGGTCGTATCGAGGACGATCGGATCCTCGCATTTCTCGGGAGACACGTGCGTGGCGCTCAGGCAACTCCCGTCAAGTTCGAAGATCTCGAATTCGAGCTTGACCCCGTCCGTCAGTAGCTCTACGGTCACGTTCCGGTCGCCCTCGGCCGCCGTGATATCCTCGTAACCCACGTCACTTGCGCTCGGGTTGAGGGCCCTCTTCTGTGCGAGCGCCTTCGAGTCTGCGATGTCGAAGTCCTTATCGCAGTTCCCCAAGGCCGCCACGGTCGGCACGATACTCAGCCCTACGGCACCCACCACAAGGGCAAGCGCCATCATCGTCGCGAATCCTTCTGTCATGGTATACACCTTGGCAAGGGGCGTTCCCCCCGCCTCGACCGTCGACTTGAAGGACGTACCTTAACCCGCTGCAGCGGGCCTCTTGCGCCTGTAATCATCGGTTTTCGGGGGATAAATCGATCCGGGTAGGGCACCTCTGGCATCCTGGTCTATCACCTTCCCAAGACGCGTCGATGGGACCCCGACCCTCCCCCACCCGAAGCCTGCACCGCTAAGCGGATCTCTCCCCGCGCGCGGACGGGAACCACCCTGGTGGGGGAGCGTGATCGTCCCTGACGTAGCTGTCGTGGGAGGACGCAGATCAGGCTGGCGACCGTCAGCCCGGACCCTCCTCCTCAGCGCCTCACACACGCGGCGACCGGATCCTCCCACCGCGCCTGGCCCGTCAGGCCGGCAGGGCCTCGACGACCGCGAACGGTGTGGGCGTCTCCACGACCCGCTCCACCTCGAAGCCGGCCTTCTCCACCAGGCCACGGATCTCGTCCCGGGTGCGCTGCCCTCCGCCCTCCATGACGAGCAACTCCAGATCCAAGAGCTTCCCGAAGTCCGGTTGGTCCCCCGGTGCCAGCAGGCTGTCGACGATCACTAGACGTCCCTCGGGCGGCATCGCATCGCGCACGTAGGCCAGCAGGTCCACGGCCTCCTCGTCCTTCCAGTTGTGCAGGATCTGGGAGAGCACGTACACATCCCCGCCCTTCGGGACGCTCTCGAAGAAGTCGCCACCCACGAGCTCGCACCGGTCGGCCACGCCTGCCCGCTCCAGCGGCCCGCCGGCCGACCCGATCACGGAAGGGAGATCGAACAACGTCCCCCGGGCCCCGGGCGCGGCGTCCAGCAGCGCTGCCAGCAGGGCACCGTGCCCACCGCCCACGTCCACGATGTGGGCCCCATCGGCCGGGTCGACCACGTCTGCGATCAACGGGGCCACCCCGGTGGTCAACCCGGTCAACCCGTCCTGGAAGGCCTGCTGGTCCTCGGGCCGATCCTCCATGAACCGGTCCATCGACGGGGCGCCGTGGACCGCCTCGATCGGTGTCGTCCCCGTCCGCAGCCCCTCCAACAGGCCCTGCCAGGCCTCATCGTGCCACGTGCGGCCCCCGATCAACACGAACCCGCGCACCGACTCTGGCACATCGCTGCGCAAGAGGTTCCCCGCCGGCGTCAACTCGTACCGGCCGTCGGTCTCCTGCCTGAAGATGCCAAGGCTTGCAAGCGCACGCAAGACGCGCTCCAGCTTGCCAGCCTTGGTCCCGGTGGCCTCGGCCAACGCGTCCACGCTGCGTGGCCCGTCGGCCAACGCGTCCGGGATGCCCAGCTCGCACACCGCGTGGAGCGCGCGCGACGTCCACTTGCCGGCGATCAACGGCAGCACCGTCGCGATCGGCGGCTTCTCCTCATGGCCCGGGTCCTGTCCTTGTCGTGTGGCTTGCGCCATCGATCTCACCACGTCACCCACCCGGCCGAGCCGATAAGCCACCCCCGGGGGCCCCACGCCCGCGACCCGACCACGCCTGGCGCGCGGGTTCGGTTCCCGGGGGCTTTGGGCCCGGGACCCGACACCCGGCCCGCACCCTTGATGGTCCCCGTGGCTGTTGCAGGACCGTGGACCGGCACGATCTGGCGATCCTGCGCGAGATGACCCAGGACCATGGCTTCCTCTGGGGAGGGGTGGACCCCCGAGCCACGTCCACCGACATCGCCGCCGGCGTCGACCTCCACCCCAGCACCGTCCGGGCCCGCCTGCGCGAGTGGAGGCAAAGCGGCTTCCTGCAGGGCTACGAGATCGTCCCCAACCACCAACTGCTCGATGCCCACGTCATGGTCACCAGCGTCCGCATCGACCAGCCCCAGCACAAGGCCGCCTTCTTCGAGGACCTGGGCCTGGTCGAGGGGGCCTACGCCGCCATCGACCACGTCGGCCCGTGGATCGGCGTGGTCTTCCACGTCGAGCATCCCGATGCCGTCCCCCGCCGCACCCAACACCTGGCGCGCCTCCCCGGCGTCGACCACGTCGAGGACCCCTTCCCGGGCACCTTCCCGCGGCCCAAGGTCAACCCCAGCCGGCTGGACTGGCGCATCGTGCGAGAGCTTCGACGCCAGCCCAACGCTCCCCTCCAAGAGACCGCCGACCGCGTGGGCGTCACCGCCAAGACCCTGCGTCGCCGCTACGACAACCTGATCCAGGGCCAGGCCATCGGCAGCGTCGCCGTCCTCGACTTCCGCGGCTACACCGGGGGCGCCCTGGTCCGCGCCGACCTGTACCTGACCGACGACGCCGACATCGCCGAGGTCAAGACGGGGTTCCGGGACGCGGTGCTCGAGGCCGTCGAGATCAACCCCGCGCCCCCCGACCCGCCGGGGGCCACGCCCCCGCCGCACCCGAACC
>CAZBKU010000236.1:0-4657 GCA_964492585.1 uncultured Thermoplasmatales archaeon
CAGGGGACCAACGAGTCGGCCGTCCACCAGGACTTCATCAAGACCATGGGCGAGGACAGCTACATCGCCGTCGACGGCGACGTCGTCCAGCGCGAGGGCACCTTCTGGTACGAGGGTGGGTTCTAGCCTCGTCTCCCCACCGCCCCCATCGAAGGTATCGATCGAGTGGGTCGGCTGGACAAGGGCGCTGACCAGGTCACCCTCCTGTAGGTCCCCGCCGGGACTTGGGTTGGCATCAGAAGATGGAGACAAGATCGACCGGACGGTCGAACGCGCCGGTCGAGATCTCCTGTAGCTTCGACGCTCCATGGACAAGGTTTACCAAAGGTTCCGGACAAAACCGCCTGGTGGTGCATCATCATGCCTGAACGACAGACCTGGCACGTGACCCCTGCCGACGGCAGCGATGCCAACTGGCAGGTCAAGCATGCCGGCAAAGAGCGAGCCACCAGCCGGCACGAGAAGAAGGATGAGGCGGTCCAAGCCGCCAAGAAGATCGCCAAGAACCGCAACCTGGGTCAGGTCATCGTCCACAAGATGGACGGCACGATCCAGCAGGAGTTCACCTACGGGGAGGACCCGCCGGGTACCAAGGGGTAGTCCCAACAACAGCCATGGCGCTCCGTCCTCTCGCGTCTCTGACCCCTGATCCACCGCAAGGGTTATCGCTGCCAGGGCTGACTGCTGGCCATGCGGTCCTGGCTCACGCTCGTCCTCTTGACCCTGGCCCTTGCCAGCACGGGTCTGCCGCAGGCCACGGCCAGCTACGGCCCCGAGTCCAGCCACGGGTTCCCCATCAACGTCGACGGCGAGGTCATCTACCCACCAGTCCAGCCGGTGGAGGTCGAGGGCGTGATCAGCCCCTACGATGTCGCCAAGGACCCCCTCAACAAGCCAGCCGGCGCCACCGTCTACCCCTACTACCCGCTGCTGGTCGCAGAGCTCGAACGGTTGGCCAGCCAGCACCCGGACTTGGTCGACCTCAAGAGCGCCGGCAAGAGCGTGGCGGGCCTCGACCTGTGGTACCTGGAGATCGCGAACCTCGCCGATCTTGAGGACGGCACGGCGGTCCCCCTGGTCGAGCGCGAGGTCGTCTACATCGACGGCGGGACCCACTCCAACGAGTACAGCGCGGTCTACATCGTGACCGAGATCGCCCAGTTCCTGCTGGAGGAGTACGAGACCAACGAGACCGCCCGGTGGATCGTGGACAACCGGCACACCGTCCTGCTTCCCTTGGTCAACCCGGACGGGTCCAACGCCTTTGGCCGCATGAACGCCAACACGGTGAACATCAACCGGAACTACCCGGTCAACTGGGGCGGTCAGGAGGAGGATCCGATCTTCAACGATCCCGGCCCGTCGCCGGCCAGCGAGCCCGAGACCCAGCACGTGATCGACCTCCTGGAGACCCTTGAGCCCGACTACGCTAACAGCATCCACTGCTGCGGGAACATGTGGCTGACCCCCTACGGTCTCGAAGGCAAGGACCCGGTGGACCAGGAGCTCTACAAGGCCATCTGCGACGACGCCTTCGGGTACGATCCCGAGGTCCGCGAACAGTGCGGGCCGATCTGGTCGGTCATCTACCCGGTCAGCGGCGACATGGCAGACACGGCCTACGAGCACACCGGCGCGCTGACCTTCGGCTACGAGATGAGCGGCCGCGGGGCCGTGGCCCTGTGGGGCCAGCCGGCCATCACCGAGGACGTCCGCGAGCAGGAACGCGAGGCCTGGGGTGGGCTCATGCACGCCTTCCTTGAGGTCCACCGCTACGGGGCCCATCCGGTCGTCGATGCCATCCACGGGGACGAGAAGCGTCTGACCGTCGAGGTCCGCAACGACGGCCTGGGCGAGCTCGTCCGAGGATCGCTCAGTCTGGAGGGGCGCTTGGTCGACCTCCCGCCCATGGCAGCCGGCCAGCGGACAAGCCTCGAGCTGGACGGCCCCTTCGACCCCGGCCAGACGAGCTTGGTCTTGGACTGGCAGAAGCGGCTCATGAAGGCCCCCAACGGCACGCGCACGCTTACCGTGGACCTGGTCGAGACCCCCGATGGCCTCGTGGGCCACGTGGCTGACCTGGGTGAAGGCACCGACCAGGCTGTCGATCCCCAGGCCGCCGAGCCCGACCCGATCCCGGCGATCCCCGTGGTCTCCAGCCTCCTGGCCCTGGCCCTGGTGGCGCTGCTGCGGACCCGTCAACGGTGAGCCGGCGCACAGGAACGCTTTTGAGCCCCCCGACCCCCTTCGTGGCATGACCCCCCGGGGAGGAACCCTGCTCGCGTTGACCATCCTGCTTCTTAGCGCTCCTGTCGCCACGGCCGAGTTCGGCCCAGAGTCCGACGACGGCTGGCCGATCAACGTCGAGGGGGAGGAGATCCTCCCGCCTGTCGAGCCCGTCCACGTCCACGATCGGCTCGAACAGGCCCCGTTGAACAAGGCCGGCCCGGTCACCGCCTTCCCCTACTACCCATTGCTCACCGCCGAGCTCGAGCGCCTGGCCGCCGACCACCCGGACCTGGTCAAGCTCCACAGCGCCGGCAAGAGCTTGGCGGGCCTGGATCTGTGGCTCCTGGAGATCGCCAACTTCGACGCCATCGAGGCCGGCGACGCCACACCGCTGGACCAGCGCGAGACCGTCTACATCGACGGCGGCACGCACTCGAACGAGTACAGCGGCGTCTACTTCGTCACCGAGATCGCCCAGTTCCTGCTGGATGAGTACGAGACCAACGAGACCGCCCAGTGGATCGTGGACAACCGCCACACCTGGATCCTACCCCTGGTCAACCCCGACGGATCCAACGCTTTCGGCCGCATGAACGCCGAGTGGGTCAACGTCAACCGGAACTTCCCGGCCATCTGGGGGGAGGTCGACGAGGATGTCCTCATGAACAACCCCGGGCCCGAGCCCGCCAGCGAGCCTGAGACCCAGGTCGTCCTCGACGTCCTCGAGCAGATCCAACCGGATTACGTCAACAGCATCCACTGCTGCGGCAACCTCTGGTTGCATCCCTACGGGCAGGAGGACTTCGCCGCCGAACCCGACGACCTGGAGATGTTCACCCGGATCTGCGACGAGGTGTTCTACGACGTCCGCGAGGACTGCGGACCCATCTGGTCGACCATCTACCCGGCCAGCGGGACGACCGCCGACACCGGCTACGACCTCCACGGCGCCAGCTCCTGGACCTACGAGATGAGCGGTCGCGGTGCCGTGGCCCCCTGGGGTCAGCCGGCCATCACCGAGGACGTCCGTGAACAGGAACGCGAGTCCTGGCGCGGCGTGATCCACGCCATGCTCAACACCGAGCGCTACGGCGCCCACCCGGTAATCACCGCGCTCTCGGGGACCACCGACGAGCTCACCGTCGAGCTCACCAACGACGGCTACCAGACGCTCAGGGAAGGTAGTCTCCAGGTCGGGGGCCACACCGTCGACCTGCCGGTGATCGGCGCTGGCAACTCGACGACGCTCACCGTGACCGGGAGCTTCGGGCCCGGCGAGGTCGACGCCGAGCTGGCCTGGCAGAAGCGCGTCAAGCACGCCCCCTGGGGCACCACCGATCTGGGCCTGACCCTGGCTGAGGACGGCGACCGGCTGGTCGGCCAACTGGCTGGCACCGACCAGGCCCTGGAGGCCACAAGCACGAGCGAGCCAGCCGACGCGGTCCCGGTGCCCGCCCTGGCCCCCTTGATCGCGTTGCTCGGGGCCGCTGCCCTGGTGGCCGCCCGGCGCTCACCGTAGGTCGGGACCGGCGGACGGCGGTCGGCCCGCGGGGTCGGCCCCTCGCACCGGTACGCCTCTAGCGTCCCGTCGGAGCGGCGTCACCTTCATGACCCATGGGACCCATCATGCTATGATTTCCCATGGACGGTGCCGGCACCCTTCACGTGGCCAAGCGCCAGAGCGGTGGTTGGAAGGTCCTCTGCGAAGGGGACGCGGTCGCAGCCAGCGAGCACGAGACCAAGGACGCAGCCATCGCGACGGCCAAGGCCATGGCAGAGGCCCGGCCCGGCAGCCTGGTGAAGGTCCACCGCGAGGACAACACCATCGAGGCTGTCATCCCCTTCTCCGAGGAGATCGAGATCCCCAGCTAGAGGCCAGATCCCCCTTGTTCCTCGTGACGCTCTGTTCGCGTCGCTCCACCACCGATCCGGTGTGTCACCACAGTGCCCCAGACGGGGTGTCACCCCGGTTCATCGGCTGAAAGCCTTCTTTCTAAGCGATAGGGGCGCTTCCAACGAGGTCCATGTGGTCCGGCCGAGGGGGTGTCCCTCACCGGTCGTGACAAGCCACATGTGATGGTGAAGCACCCGGACGCTACCTTCGTTGCCGAACCCGAAGAACGTCCCCCTGATCACGAACGCCGTGCTCGGTCTGGTCCTGATCAGCTGCATCCTACTGCTGTTCGGGGCCCCGGTCGAGGATGTGCTCTCGATCACGAACAACCCGGTCAGCCGGGTCGTCGTGGTCACCTTCGCCATGGCGCTCGTGGGCATCGGGGCGTTGTCCTTCGCGGTCCACCTGCTGCTCCACCGCAACAAGCAACTGGAGCAGGAGCTGGCCGAGATGCGTGAGCTCGTCGAAGCCGAGCATGAACGCACCACGGCCCTGCTGGCCACCGCCGACGGCCTGGAAGCCCGGGTCGAGGGC
>CAZBKU010000237.1:0-4638 GCA_964492585.1 uncultured Thermoplasmatales archaeon
CCCGCAATGCGAGAAGAAGACGGAGTTCCGGTTCCTGGAGACCCAGTCGACCTACGTCGACACCCAGCGCCTGGAGATCCAGGAGGCCCCCGAGGGCCTGCGCGGCGGCGAGCAGCCCGAGCGGCTGACCGCCTTCGCCGAGGGCGACATCTGCGGCGATGTCTCCCCCGGGGATCGCGTGGTCCTCAACGGGGTCCTCCGCACCCAGCAGCGCCGCATCAACGGCCAACCCTCGACCCTGTTCGATATCTTCCTGGACCTCAACAGCTTCGAGGTCCAACAGCACGAGTTCGAGGAGGTCAAGATCAGCGACGAGGAGGTCGAGGAGATCCTCGCCTTCTCCAGGGATCCTGATCTCTACACCAAGCTCGTCAAGAGCCTGGCCCCCACCATCGCCGGGATGGAGATGGAGAAGCAGGCCCTGGCCATGCAGCTCTTCGGCGGCTTCACCAAGAACATGGACGACGGGTCCCGGATCCGGGGCGACATCCACGTCCTCTTCGTCGGAGATCCTGGCGTGGCCAAGTCCCAGCTCTTGCGCCACCAGGCCAAGCTTGCCCCCCGGTCGGTCTACACCAGCGGCAAGTCCAGCTCGGCAGCCGGTCTGACGGCCGCTGCCGTCCGCGACGACATGGCCGACGGGCGCTGGACCCTGGAAGCCGGCGCCCTGGTCCTGGCCGACAAGGGGATCTGCTGCATCGATGAGATCGACAAGATGGAGAAGAACGATCGCTCCTCGATGCACGAGGCCATGGAGCAGCAGACCATCAGCATCGCCAAGGCCGGGATCCAGGCCGAGCTGAAGAGCCGGTGTGCGATCCTGGGGGCGGCCAACCCCAAGTTCGGCCGGTTCGATCCCAACGTGCCCTTGGCCGAACAGATCGACATGGAACCAGCCCTGATGTCCCGGTTCGACGTGATCTTCACCCTTACCGATAGCCCCGATGCCGAGTTCGACGGGGAGCTGGCCGAGCACATCATGGGCGTCCACCGCGCCGGGGCCATCGGCGCGTACCGCGACCATCACGAGGAAGGCCTGTTCACCTTGGAGGACGAAGAGGACGCCGGGCTCATCGTGGAACCCCCGGTCGAGAGGGAGTTCCTCCGCAAGTACGTCGCCTACGCCAAGCGTACCTGCTTCCCGGTGCTCACCGAGGACGCCCGGGATCACCTGCGCGACTACTACGTCCAGATCAGGACCCAAGGCGGCGGGGAGGAAGGTGGAGCGGTCCCGATGACCGCCCGCCAGCTCGAAGCCCTGGTCCGGTTGGCCGAGGCCTCGGCCAAGGTCCGCTTATCCAACCACGTGGAGGTCGCCGATGCCAAACGCGCCGTCGACATCGTAGAGTACTGGCTCCGGCGGATCAGCGGTGCCAGCGGCATCATGGACATCGACCTGGTGGCCAGCGGCGTCGGGCACAGCCAACGCGAGCGGGTCCGCCTGGTCAAGAGTGTCATCGAGGAGCTCTCGGACATGACCCCGGAAGGTGCACCCCACGGCGAGATCGTGGCCCAGGCCGCCCAGGAGGGCATCACCGAGAACGACGTCGAGCAGACCCTTCGCATGCTCCGCAACCGGGGCGATATCTACACGCCGGCCTCGGATCGTTACAAGCTGGCCAGGTGACCCTCGGGTCGACCCCAGGGAACACGGATGGCACAGAGACGGGGCGACCGGTCTGTCCGTCGATCGAGATGGCCGGCGGCCGACCTTCGGTCGTCGTCTCCTCCCAGACCGACACCCCTCCTGGGCCCCTGGACAGGGGTTCCTCCGAGCACTCCGGGGTCTGCCAGGGAGGCTTGGATATGGAGCAAGCCCGAGACGCACGCGCGGGTGGGGTGGGAGGTCGGATCGGTCGTGGTCGAAGGACAGGAGCGTGGACGTGGCCGACCCACCCCGAGGTGGGCGTGGCCGGTCACAAGGCAGGCCGCTTAGTTGCGGCGCACCCGGGAGGCCAAGCGCTGGAGGCGACCTGCCTCGATCGACTCGGCCACCAGGCCAAGCAGGAAGGTCGCAGCGACGATGGAGGTCGGGATCCATTCGTACATACGGTGCCACGCTCTACCCCCTAGGTGGGCCTGGAGAGGTTATGAACAGATTGGTAGAGCGCTTGAAATGACAAGGGACCCCAGGACCTGGGCCCGTTGTCACAGCTGTCCTAGCGACCTTGGTCCAGGGTCGTGGCCTGGCGGGGCCCGGCTGGGGTGAGGTGGACCACGGTGTAGCCGTCGGCCTCCAGGCGTTGCTGGATGAAACGACGGTAGCAGGATCCGATGTCGGGGTTCGGCGCCATCAGGCAACAGACCCCTTCCTCGGCCAGGTC
Source organism: uncultured Thermoplasmatales archaeon (assembly GCA_964492585.1). Classification (GTDB taxonomy): domain Archaea; phylum Thermoplasmatota; class SW-10-69-26; order SW-10-69-26; family SW-10-69-26; genus CAYXGD01. The sequence continues at coordinate 2,325 of CAZBKU010000237.1, forward strand.
CAGCAAGGCCTGGTAGGCCGCCTCCCAGGTCTCGGTCTCCATGTAGTCCGGGTAGGGTTCCGGTTGGAAGTCCCCGAGCTCACCGAGGTGAGCGTATTGGAGGCTAGCACCGGATAGAGCGTCGGCCAACTCGTCCTGGGAGAACCCTTCGACCGAGCTGTCGGGCACGGCCCGGATGTCCACCACGATCTCGATCCCGTAGGGCTCCAGGGCGTCCAGGAACCCGGCAAGGGTCTTGTCGCCGTACCCGATCGTGAACACCTGGGCCGTTTGGTCCTGGGCCATCGGGTCCCACCAGGGGCTGCCTGCCTAAAGAGGCTGGTGTCTTGCAAGGGATACCGGTCGTTGCTCCAGGGAGCATCGAAGCCAAACCGCAACCCTTTCAACCGGCCCGATGGATGGTCTACCTGTGTCCGACGATAGCGAGCCGGTCGTCTTCACGGTGGTCGGTCCCAACGGTCCTCCCGACGGCGAGCTGGGTCAGCGGGGGACCTCGTCAGACCAGACCGCCGATGACGCGTTGCCGTTCGAGGCCGACAGGGCGTCGAGCGACGACCTGCCCTTCAAGGCCCGCCAGGATTACCTGGGCAGCGGTCGCTTCCCGCTGGCCGGTCCGATCGTCGACGACGCGACCACCCGGCAGCTCAAGGGCCGATGCTCGAGCTGCGAGAGCAAGCTCCGCATCCGCGTCCGCGAGGACGGGCCTGTCCGGGTCCGGTGCCCGGTCTGCGGGCATACCCGCAAGATCCAGCTCTGAGACGACCTCTCACGCCGGGAGGACATCCCCGGTCGCCGCGTCCACGTAGACCGCGCCGTTCTTGCCGACCAGGTGCCATCGGGCAGCGTAGACCAGGCCGTGGTGCTCGACCTCAACGCTGTCCGGGTCGGGTGAAAGCTCGATGCGCTCCATGATCGAAGATTCGCCGAAGTCCTGGCGGACCTCCTCGCGCACGACCAGCTCCTCGCACAGGAACGCGTGAGCGTCGGTCTGGGCCTTGGACGCGGGGTGCTCGGGCTCCAGCTTGCTGAACGGAACGTTCAGCTCGTCGACCAGGTCGACCGATGGATCGTGGACGACGTTCCCGTTCAGACCCGAGACCCAGACGCTCCCCTCTGCCGGCTGGCTGCTGCCCTCCCCAGTGAGCTGGCACCGGTAGGTGTACGCGTGGAACGGAAGCAGCTCGAGCGCGGCCTCCTCCACGGAGAACAGCGTCCCCTGGCCCTTGCGGCGGGCCTCGGCCTCGTCGATCTGGATCGGGAGGCAACCACCGACCAGGAAGTTGGCTGCCGGTGCACCGGTGGGCTCCTCGGCCTCGTCGGCCGGGGGGTGCTGGGCAGCGCCTGACCGGGACGAGCCAGGCCCTGGTTCACCGAGCCATTGAGCGTCGCTGGCTTCCTTGGCCGGCGAGGTCCCCTCGGCGGCTTGGTAGCCGGGTGGTAGCTGGCCGGCTCCCTCCGGCTCGGGTTCCTCCTCTCGCGTGGAGCCTTCGAGGAACTCCGCGTCGCTACCGTCGTCGGGGACCTCGATCTGGCTCGGGTCGGTGGCCGGTTGGCCGTCCAGGCCCTTCTTCTCGTTGGCCTCGCCGTCCGGCGGGTCGGTCAGCCATTCAGCGTCGCTCCCGTCGTCCGGGGCCTGATCGAGGTCCGGGCCGTCGGGCTCGGGCTCCTCGGATCCCGCCTCGGCGCTGGGGGGCTCGCTGAGCCACTCGGCGTCGCTCTCGTCCTCGGCCTGGGCGACCTGGGGGTCTTGGTCACCCGGTCCGGCATCCTCAAGGTCCCCTGCCGAGCCCGGGCCATCGGGCTCGAGGGTCTGTCCTTCAGGCAACTCAGGACGGGCTTGGGCCTGGTCGACAGGCTCGCTGGTCGTGTCCCCGGCAGCCTGCTGGGCGGCCTGGCTGTAGGCCTCGGCGGCCTGCTCGCTGGACACGGGCGCTAACTCCTCGTCGTCCTCGGAAAGCCCCTCGTCGGGACGCTCCTCCAGCCGGATCGGCAACAGTTCCAGGGCGGCGTCCTCAGCCTCGAAGGCGCTGCCGGGGGTCTGGTCGTCCAGCAACAGCTCGCCGAGGCGCGTGGCCACGGCCACGCGGTCCAGGACCTCGACGGTCTCGTGGTCCTGGTCCCCGACCCCCTCCTCTCGTCCTTGCAGAGCGACGAGGACGGCGCCGTCGTACCCCGTGTCCTTCGTGATCTTGGCCAACGCGTCCAGATCTCGCTCCCTGGCCTTCCGGAAGGCAAGGATGTCGACTATACGTCGTCTAACATCCCGTTAGGCGACCATCGAGACGCTGTAGGTGGCACAGGAGAGGCCCTCGAC
>CAZBKU010000238.1:0-4632 GCA_964492585.1 uncultured Thermoplasmatales archaeon
GGTGGATGTTGGTGCCGCCGCCGATGCGGGGGGCGACGTCGTAGATGTAGAAGTTCATGTCCTTGTCCACGCAGGTCTGCAGGCAGAACGGACCGATCATGCCGGGGTGGTAGTACTCCTTGGCGGTCTCGACGAACCGCTCGGCCATCTCGAACACGGGGCCCAAGAGGCTCTCGCGCAGGGTGGCCGTGTTGTGGCCGACCACGGTCATCTCCGGGACCTTCTGGCCGTCGGGCAGGGTCATCTGTTGGGGGGCCGGCAGGCGGACGTGGCCATCGAGGCTGGACTCGAACCGCCAGTCGATACCGAGCAGGTCCACGCTCTCGCCGTAGAGCTCCAGCGGGCTGTGGAAGAAGTTGAGGTTGAACACGGGTCCGATGATGTAACGCTCGATGCGGGCGTGCTCCAGGTCCTGCTCGCGGATGACGCCCTGGTCGATGAGTTCCTGGCTCTTCTCCTCGAACTCCTCGGTGCTCGCACAGGTGAAGAAGCCGCGCTCCAGGCGCTTCTCGGCGTGGTGGAGCTTGACGATGGAGAGCTCGTCGATGTCGGAGGGGTGCTCGACGGCCTCGGGGTAGGGCAGGCCGGCCTTGTCGAGCAGCCAGTAGTAGTCCTTCTCCTCCTCGCGCTCCTCCATGCGGAGCATGGATCGGGAGCCGACCATCGGGACCTCGAAGCTCGATTCGATCTGGTCGAGGTCGCAGTAGGCGGTGAACGAGCGGTTGGGGATGAAGAGGACGTTGCGCTGGCGTAGCTCTTGCTGGCTCTTCTCGGTGAGGATGTCGGAGAACGCGTTGAGGACCCAGGTCTCGTCGACGCAGCCCCGCAACCGATGCCCGGCCTTGTCCCGGACGGTCCGGAAGTAGCGGGCGTACGGCGCCTCACGTCCCCGTTGGCAGATGGCGATGTTCGGCAGGCCCTCGTCGGCCGCCCCGTCGCAGATGTCCAGACACGAGTGGGAGCCGATGGCGGCCAGTCGGATCTCTTCCGGGTCGTAGTCCTCGACGATCTCCTGAGCCTTCTGTCGGGCCAGCACACCAGGCATGGAGGCGGCAGACGGGTCCATGTTAAAAACTGATTGGCTCGGCGGGGGTGCACGCCCGGGCCCCGGTCGACCGTGGGACCCGGACGAACCGGGGAACCTGGCCCGGCGGCTCACGGCTGGAAGGGGTCGGTGTCCCACCAGATCTGCGTGCCGGCGTCCAGCTCGATCGGGCTGGCCGGGACCAGGTCCCCGCCGGGGCCTGGCTCGCTCAGGCTGATGATCGCAGCGGTGATCATACCGTCACCCTCCATGGGTTGGGTGTAGACCTCGTAGTGGCTGGTGAACCCGCCGGTGGGTTCACCGCACTGGGGTCCGAAAGCATCCTCGAGGATCAAGGGATCTTCGTCGTCGGTGGCTTGGCCGATGACCTGCTTGACGTGCTGGTCCTCGCGATCCAGACCCTGGCTGAGGAGGACCACGTCGCCGTCGAGGACCGGGAAGGTGTTCCCTGTCTGTGTGTCCTGGACGACGCCAGCGGTCAGGTGCAGCACGCTGACCAGCCCGGTCGGGGTGGTGTAGCCGGCGTCCTGGGAGATGTCCCCGATGGTGGTGCCGTCGTCGAACTGGCAACCTTCGCCTTCGGCGTGGTGATCCCAGAGGATCGGGTAGGCCCCGTGGGCCTGGACCCCGGAGAGCTTCTGGTTGGCCGGTGCCGGCTCGTAGAACCCGTCGTCGTCGGTGTCGGCGAAGAAGCCGACGTTGCCACCGATGACCAGGCGCGGCAGCGCTGGGTCCTGGTCGGAGTCGCCCTGGCCGTCCAGATCAAGAGCGCCGAAACCGGCGACGTCCTCGGTGACGTGGGCATCGATGAGGTTGACCCAGGGATCGAAGTCGGTCTCGTCGGTGCCAAGCCGGTCGCAGTCCGTGGCCGACCGGGGCTCGGAGAGGGTCTGGCTGGACTCGTGGATGCCGTGCCAGCCGTCGCTGTTGGGTTCAGTGGCTCGATGGCTCAGGGGCAGGGGCTCGGCGACGGTCTGGACCAGCGGCAGCTCGCTGACATCCGGGGCGCGGCCGTCGCGCAAGGGGCCAGCACCAGGAACGTTCTCGGCGGCGGCCTCGTAGAGGAAGGGGACCCCCTTGGCCGGCGTCTGGTGGGTCGGGGGTTCGTAGATGTCGACGTCGTGGGCCAGGAAGCCGCCAGGCTCGGTGTCGAACCCGGGCTCGGCTTGCTCGCAACCCTGGGGGCTGGGCGCGACCACGGCGTGCCAGACGGCCGGGTGGTGGGCGCTGTTCCAGGCGTCCGACAGGTAGCAGGCCGCATGCCACATGGGGCACACGGTGTCGGCCCGCCAGGCCTGGGAGATCTCGCCGCACAGGTAGCTCGGTGAGCTGCAAGGGTCCTGGTACTCGTCGCGATCCTCCTGGGGGCCCATCCACTGGAGCGGGAGCTCGCAGATCGCGCTGCTGTCGGCTGCGTGGGAGCCCAGGTGGGCCATGGGCGAGTAGACGCAGACCTTGGGGATGGCGTCGGGGGACAGGAGCTCCGAGGGGCCGCTCTGGGCCTCCTCGACGATGGTGTCGAGACGCTCGGGATCGACAGGCTGGCCCTGGGCGTCTAGGACGAAGCCGATCAGGCTGGTGTCGGTGAGCGGCACCATCCAGCTCTGATCCTGGCTGCGGAGGAGGTCGATGTGCGAGGGGAGGTAGAGGTTGGCGCCGTAGAGCTGGTTACCTCGGTCGCCCTCCCAGGCCTCCTCACCCTCCGGGGTCAGGCCCACGTTCTGGCCGAGGTCGTGGGCTGCCTGGTAGGCCTCGGGCGCGTTGCACCACGGCTGGCAGGTCGCGATGCTGTACGTGCCCACGTAGCTGGTGACCACCAGATCGATGGAGACCGCCAGCTCCTCAGGGAGACCGGGCAGCTGGGCCTGGTCGGCCGGGCTGGTGGTCTCGTGGTCGCCCGAGTTGTAGACCAACAGGCCGCACAGGGCATCCTGGAGGACCACACCGGGGTCACCCGGCTGGGTGGGATCGCCGGGATCCGGGCTGTCTGCTGTGGGACAGTCGGTGCGGGTGACGGTGTCCCAGGTGTCCTCGTCGACGCTGGCCGGGGGCTCGCTGGGTTGGACCCCGGCTCCGTCGTTGGCGCCTGCGCTCAGGTGGTAGGCCGACACGCTGGGTAGGACCAGCAGGAAGGCCAACAGCCATGCTCGCCTCATCGAAGCGTGCCAGTTTCGGTTTGCCTAAAAACCTTCCTCGGTCGCTTGGATATGTCAATGCTGCGGCAACGCCGCTCCGCAGGGATGGTCGACGGGGCGGGGAGCGGGAGAGGGCGGGAGGACCCTGTCCTGTGATCAAGCGTGCGGCTGGAGCGCTGCCGGGGTGTCGGCAGGGGTCGGCCTAGGGTCCTCCCGTGAGGGTGAGGCCCGGCCCACCCTGGGGTGAGCCGGGCTCCCGGTGGAATCGGTTCAGTGGTACGCGCGGTGGATCAGGGACGTGACGTCGTCCTCATCCACGGGCGGTACCTTGGCGGGGGTGGTGTCGGTGGGCATGGTTGGTTCAACCTCGTGTGTTCAGTCTTCGACGGTGACCTCGGCGGCCCCCGTGTCGTCGTCCTGGCGGTGGTCGTCGAACTGTTCCTCCTCGGTGGAGCCTTCCAGGGCCAGGGTGGAGGACTGGCCGCTGGTGATGACCTGGCTGACGTCGTCGAAGTAGCCGGCGCCGGCCTCGCGCTGGTGGCGGATGGCTGTGTAGCCGAGCTCCTCGAGCTTGAACTCGTACTCCTGGAGCTCGACGTAGGCCTCCATCCCGCGCTGGGTGTAGCCCTTGGCCAGCTCGAACATGCCGGCGTTCAGGCTGTGGAACCCAGCCAGGGTGATGAACTGGAACTTGTACCCCAGCTCGCCCAGGCGGTCCTGGAACTCGCGGATCTCCTCGTCGTCCAGGTGGGCCTTCCAGTTGAAGCTGGGCGAGCAGTTGTACATCAGCGGCCTGCCGGGGAACTCGTCGTGGATGGCCTTGGCGAAGGCCTCAGCCTCCTCGATGTCCGGCTTGCCGGTCTCGAACCACACCATGTCGACGTAGGGGGCGTAGTCCAGTGACCGCTGGATGGCGGCGTCCAGGCAGCTGTCGTACCGGTAGAAGCCCTCGGGGGTCCGCTCGTCCAGGACGAAGGGCTCATCCCGCGGATCGATGTCGTTGGTGATCAACTGGGCGCCCAGGGCGTCGGTGCGGGCGATGATGATGGTCGGCACGCCGACGACGTCGGCGGCCAGGCGTGCAGCTTTGAGCTTGTTCACGTGTTCGCGGGTGGGTACGAGCACCTTGCCGCCCATGTGGCCGCACTTCTTCTCGCTGGCCAGTTGGTCCTCGTAGTGGATGCCGGCGGCACCGGCCTCGATCATCCACTTGGTGAGCTCGAAGGTGTTGAGGTTGCCGCCGTGACCCGCCTCGGCGTCGGCGACGATGGGGATGAACCAGTCGCGGGTGACCTCACCCTCGCTCCACTCGATCTGGTCGGCCCGGCGCAGGGCGTTGGTGATCCGTCGGACCAGCTGCGGGGCGCCGTCGGCCGGGTAGATCGACTGGTCGGGGTAGGTCTCGCCGGCCGTGTTGGCGTCGGCGGCCGTCTGCCAGCCGGAGACGTAGAT
>CAZBKU010000239.1:0-2062 GCA_964492585.1 uncultured Thermoplasmatales archaeon
GAGGCCGGCGAGCGCCTGCGGGTCGAGCAGCGAGCCCCAGCCGGTCGCGTCGAAGACAGCCCCATCACAATCGTCGTGGGTGCCCGCGCCGGCCAGGGCGGAGTCGAGGCACTCGACGGCCACGGCACCGGTCGCACCGATGTAGGTACCGGAGACGCCGTTGTTCGGGCCGTCCGCACCCGGATCGTTCGCGGCGCCAGGACAGTCGTCACCCGGGAGTTCGGCCGGCACACCTGCAAGCTGGTCCTGGACGCTTCCCCGACGACAGGGGTCGGGATCTCCAGCACCGCCGAACCCGAAGCTCGTCGGCGATCCGTCGCTGTTAGCATTCTGCGCCAGGTGCGCCGCTGCGAACGGGAAAGCAGCCCCGATAAGCAGCAGACACCCGACGATCACCATCGTTTTTGTCACGTTCATGTTGTTTTCACCTTCGATGTCGTGGTCGGAGGATGCGCCTCCCGGCGCTCCCTCGCCAACCCCACACATGACCCCCTATGACATAATGTTTGCCCTAGTGTAGTTCTTTTCATAGATGGTTCTTCATCGCCCACGGGAGCCATCATCGGGCCTCGCGATCTGACCGAAGCCTGCGGCGTGTGAGCAGGACGGCGACGAGAGCCGATGCGACGGGGATCCAGACCGGGAGGGGGGTCTCCCGATCCGTGTCGCCGGGACGCACGGGCGCGGTGTTGTCCGACCGGTCGGGCTCGGGAATCCGGGCCCCGGGGTCGACCGTCAACCTCAACCCATCAGGTGTCTCTTCGAGGCTGGTGGTGACCACGGCCACCCTGGGCGTGCCCGGGGGCACCCGGTCGAGCACGGTGGACGAGAGGATCTCCCCGTCGGCGACGAGGGCGACGGTGAGGTTGGTAAGGGTGACGTTGGCCCGGTTCACCACCACGCCCCGCGCGGCGACGGTGCCGTCGCCATCGCCCTGGATCGTCCCGGCCCCCTCGATGCCGAAATCGGCGATGACCGGCGTGACCCTGGCATGGTGTAGCGTTCTTATCTGCCCGGCTTCCCGGCCGATCAGCTCTACGGTGCCGACCTCCGCTGCTCCCGCTGGCGGTCGGATCTCCAGGTGCACGACGCGGGTGTCCGTGGGGCCCAACCGCAGGGTCCCGGTGCTTGGCTGGCCGCTCCACCCGTCGGGCATCCGGAGCTCGAGGCTCGTGTTGGATCGGGCGTTGCCCCGGTTCGAGACGACGAGGGTGAGGTCGGTGGCTGCACCGGCCAGGACGCTCTGGTCGTCCGAGCCGTTGATGGTCAACCGAGGGCCCTCAGGCACGCGGACGGGGAGTTGGACCTGGGTGGACGCCCCGCTCTCGTCGACGAGCAGAACGCTGACGGGCTCCTGTCCCGGCGGTGCGCCAGGGGGTGCGCTCACGTTCGCCACGAGGGTCTGGTTCCCGCCGGCGGGGATGGTCATGTTGGTGGGGAGCTCCACGTCAAGTCCCTGAGGAGCCGAGACGGGGTGGATGGATAAGCGAGCCTCGACGTTGCCCTCGTTGGTGAGCCGGACGGCCTGCTCGCGGGTCTCGCCGGGGGGAACGGTCAGCGGAGGGAGGAGGTCGTGGACGATCTCGACGAACGGTTCCACGTGGATGTTCAGGGGGAGGAGATCTGGCTCGCCGGCGGCCAAGCCGACGGCCCGGGCCGCGGCAAGGATCGAGGTGGCCACGCCGCCGCTGGCATCCTCTGGGATCTCGATGGTCAGCTCAAGCGGCACGCCCTCCTCCCCGGTGGGGGAGACGCTGTTCAGGCGGTCGCCCACGGAAGCCAGTGACTCGCTCCTGAACAGGAAGGTGGGCGTGGACCAGCCTGGCGGCAGATCCCCGGTGGCGTTGAGCTGGACATCCTGGGATGTCTCACCGCGGTTGTGGAGGGCCAACGGGAAGGTGACGGTCTGGCCGGGACGGGCCACGACCAGGGGTGCGTCGGTGGTCAGCTCGATGTCGCCTTCGGTGGCGACCAGGCCGTCGAGCAGGGCCTTGGCGGTGACGGTCGTGTCGTTGGTGGATGTGGCCTGGAGCGAGATGCTTGAGGGCACGGGCACGCTGCC
>CAZBKU010000239.1:2072-2437 GCA_964492585.1 uncultured Thermoplasmatales archaeon
CGGGGGGGTGACCTCGAGGTCCCCGGTTCGGGCCTCCCCGGACTCGAGCTCGATGCTCCGGACGGTGCCCTCGTCGTCGACGAGGCGGGCCGCCCAGCCGGCCTCGACGCCGGCGGTGGTCAGCCGGAAGGTGTCCCGGCTGGAGCCGGTGTTCTTCACGACGGTGGGCACGATGCGTTCCTGACCGGGCCGGAAACGCAGCGTCAGCTCCCGGGGACCGTCCTCCTGCTCGAACCAGAGGCCGACGCTGCGCTGCTCGCGCAGGAGCGTGATGGTCGTGACCTCGTCGGTCATGTTCGGGTTGGTGACCGATGTCAACCGGACCGGCAGGATCAGCCGGTCACCGGATCCCCGGGTCTCGGGCG
>CAZBKU010000239.1:2447-4610 GCA_964492585.1 uncultured Thermoplasmatales archaeon
CGTGACCTTCGCGGTGCCGTCGGGGGGCATCTGGATGCGTTCGGGCTCGACGGTGACGTTCCAGCCCGGCGGGACCGTCGGCAGGCTGGCCACGGCCTCGTCCCCGATGGGCGTCCCGTCGGTGGCACGCCCAAGGTTGCGGACCGTCATCTCGAAGGTGGTGTTGCCACCGAAGCTGATCGACTGGACCATGGGTTCCTGGCCCTCGCTTGGTGCCAAGCTCAACAGGGGGCCACGGTACTGGGCCGTGCCCACACGGACGTCCTTGGCCTCGAAGTGACCGGAACCGTAGGCGACCTGGGAGGCGGGCACAACGGCCGCGGGCTTGCTGGTTTGCACGTAGAAGGATCCTCCGGGCTGGACCAAGCGCTGCTGGTGGCGGTCCAGGCCGAACCGCTCGGGCTCGCCCTGCTCGGGGACGAGGGTGATCTGGGTGGCGTTGTGCCAGGCGAAGACGTGCACCGGCATGGGCGAGGAGAGGTTGCGTGCGTCGATGCCGCCCAGAGGTGAGCTAACGGAGGCCGGACCAGACTGGCCCGAGAGGGGGCTTGTCGGCCCGCCCACCGCGACGACGGACGGTCGCTCGAGCAGCCGGGTGGGATCGTCGGGGTCCAGGACCGTGAGCTGCTGGGGCCCGACGCCCCCTTCGCTGGCCTGGAACGTCGACCAGCGGGGCCACGCTGGCACCTCCTCGCCGGCTTTGTCGGTGGCTGCACTGGGTTGCGGGAGGATCTGCTGCGGGTCCTCCAGGGTCTCGAGGCGGACCAGCGCCTGGCCCGCTCCTAGGTTGGTGACCTGGAGCTGTTGGGCGGTTGGGGTGCCCTGCTGGATCGCGTTGGCGTTCGATCCCGTCATCGTGGACCCCTCGACCGTGCCGAACATGCGGGCACCTGTCGGGGCGCCGGTATCGCTGACGAAGGGGTACTGTTCGGCCTCCTGGACGCGGCCCTGGATGAGCACGGGCGTGGAAGCGGTGGCCTGCAGGAGACCGCCCTGGGCGTCGTTGGTGAAGATCCGGGCACCGCCTGCGGTAACGAAGCTCGACTCGTCCCCCACCTGGACGCTGGCCGGGCGGTCGCTCGGGTTGTAGACCATGACATCGTTGGTGCCCACGGGCATAGACCAGCTCGTCCCGAGCAGGGTACCATCCCAGGAGGGGATGAACCCGGTCTCATGGGAGTACGGTGGCGGTCGATCCCCCCAAGGGTCGTGGGAACTGGCCACGACCGGCCCGCTGGCTTCGAGAAGCCACGGGCTTGGGCTCCCTGCGACGCCGAGGGTAGCCGGCTCCTTGGCTGGGAGCGTGCCCCTGGCCTGATCGATCCGTGCCGGGTTGGGCCCGTTGTACTGGTAGAGCTGGACCTGCGTATCGGCGTGGAGGGCGGTAACGTGGACCTGGCGGCCGACGCCGACGATGCTGGTGCCCCGCCCGATCCAGTCCAGGCCACCGATCCCGCTCTGTTCGAGGCGCTGGTCGTCCCGGTCGGGCAGAACCCCGTTCTCCTCGATGTCGAAGTAGACGAGGAAGTGCCGAGCCTCGTCCGATTGGGTCGTTCCCGGCATGATCCAGCGCAGGGTGACGGTCGGGTTAGCCGTGGGGGCGAACGGCGCGTTCTGGGCCTGGTCCCAGAAGCCTTTGACGACCTGGACCGGGACCGAGTACCGGTCGGGCTCCGGGAGCTCGGGAGCGGTGTCGACGAGCTGTGCGTCGCTGGAGCGGACCCGGGGGAGCTGGAAGTTGGTGTACTCGACGACGCGGATCGACGATGGATCAAGGGTGAAGCTCTGGAGGACCTGGCGTCCGGCTACGTTGCTGGTCAGCCAGCCGGCGTTCTGGGTGACGTTACCGAGGTCGATCTCGGCCACGGCGGGCAGGTTGTCAACGGGCCCCTCCATCCCGCTCCTCACGGTGACGGGGACGCGCAGGTGCCAGCCCTCGTTGAGGCCCTGGGGACCCCACCAGGGGAGCTGCGGTGGGACGGTCTCGTCGACCTGACTGGTGGTCGCCTGGGCGGCTTGGGACACCGGGCCAGCTAGGACCGCAAGCGCCACCAGAAGGAGGGCATGGCGGCTGCTCACTGGTTTTGCCTCCGGAGGCTGGCGGCGGTCAGCAGGACGAGAAGCGTGGCGAGGAGCGGGAGGCTTGGCACGCCAAGGATCCCG
>CAZBKU010000240.1:0-4608 GCA_964492585.1 uncultured Thermoplasmatales archaeon
AGCATCTTCGCCCACGGCGGGTTCAACCACCTGCTGTTCAACGGCATCGTCCTGTTCTTCTTCGGCCCCCTGCTCGAGAAACGCATCGGCAGCCGCCGGTTCCTGGCTCTCGTGCTCGGTGCGGGGGCGATCGCCGGCCTGGCCCAGATCGGCCTGACCGTCTCCTTGGGCGAGCAGGGCGGCGTGATCGGCATCAGCGGTGCCCTGATGGGCATCATGGGCGCGCTCACGATCCTGGGCCCGAGGCTCACGGTCCTGATCTTCTTCATCCTCCCGGCACCCCTGTGGGCGCTGACCATCGGGTACGCCGCCCTGGACACCCTGGGGCTTTTCTACTCGACGGGGAACATCGCCCACATGGCCCACCTGGCCGGCCTGGCCGTGGGCCTGTTCGTCGGCTACCGTTTACGCGAGCAAGGGTTCAAGTTCCCCGGCCAGAGCGGGCACCTGCGACCCCGCAAGCAGGCCGGGTTCGGCGGCGGAGGCGGCAGGTGGTAAGAGCGTGGAGGCCACGGGGGTGACCGGCTGATGGACACCGCCATCTACCACAAGGCCCAGCAGATCGTCGACGACGACCTGGTCTCGATCCAGGACGAGACGGCCAAGGCCATCTACCTGGAGGTTGAGGGCAGCACCGACACCTACGGTGTCCGGCTCCAGCGCGACCACACCTTCTCCTGCACGTGCCCGTTCGCCACGCTCAAGGGTCTGCCCAAAGGCGCGCTCTGCAGCCACGTCCTGGCCTGCCTGATCTACGTCAGCGGCCTCGATCCCGAGGACCGCTGAGGCGCTCCGACGAGGACACGTTTAACCTGTCGGGCCTCCTGGGGCCGGCTGTGCCGTCGCTCGTCGCCGCCTTGGGCCTGGCCGCCGTCTCGACGGCGGTGGTGTGGGCCGGCAGCTCGATGCTGGAGCGATCCAGCCAACGCCTGGCGCTGCTCTACGGGCTGCCGCCGATCGTCCAGGGCGCCATCGTGGCGGCCGTGGGCTCCAGCTTCCCCGAGCTGTCGAGCACCGTGCTGGCCACGCTCCTGCACGGCGAGTTCGACCTGGGGGTCGGTGCGATCGTCGGATCGGCGATCTTCAACATCCTGGTCATCCCGGCGATCGCCGGCCTGTCCAGCAAACGGTTGGCCTCCAGCCGGGACATCGTGTTCAAGGAGAGCCTCTTCTACATGCTTTCCATCGCCGTGGTCCTGCTGGTGTTCGCCCTGGCGGTGATCTACGCGCCCGTCGAGGGCGAGCGCCTGGCCGGCACCGTGACCCGGCCCCTGGCCCTGATCCCCGTGGCGGTCTACGGGCTCTACGTGTTCATCCAGTCGATCGATGTGGCCGAGCACCAGGCCGCGGAACCGCCCGAGAGGATGAGCGCGTGGAAGGAGTGGGGCTTGCTGGTGGTCAGCCTGGTCCTGATCGTCGTCGCCATCGAGGGGCTTGTCCGGGCGGCCATCGACATGGGCCAGATCCTGGGCACGCCCAGCTTCATCTGGGGGTTGACGATCATCGCGGCGGCCACCAGCCTGCCCGACCTGGTGGTCAGCCTCCAGGCCGCCCGGGCCGGCGACGGCGTGATCAGCCTGGCCAACGTGCTCGGCTCCAACATCTTCGATCTCTTGGTGGCGATCCCGGCCGGGGTGCTGATCGCCGGAGCCGCCGTGGTGGACTTCGGGGCAGCTGTCCCCATGATGGGCGTGCTCACCGTGGCCACGATCCTCCTGTTCACGTTCCTGCGGATCGACCTGTCCTTGGCGAACCGGGAGTCGGTGGTGCTGCTCCTGGCCTACGCCGCCTTCCTGGTGTTCGTGGCCGAGGTCGGCGGTCTGATCGACCTGGCCGCCGGGATCTGAGCACCGGGTCCATGAGCCCAGATGACCCGCTCCGAGGCCTGGAGCCCCGGTGAGGGGAAGGTTGGCTCAAGTCCCCTGTGTCCCTTGGGGGCCGATGGCCGTCACGATCTCGTCGATCTGATCCAGGACGCTGGGCAGCTGGCTAGCCCTTTAGCCCCCACCTCCATCCCCTGTCGTGCCCACCGAGCTGCCTCGGGCGTTGCTGGCCGGCCGTGAGGCCTTGGCCCAGGCCCGCGCCACGATCCTGCCGGATCTCTTCGTCGATCATCTGGTCCCCTTGGCCGACCAGGCCGGGATGGAGGCCGGGATCGACCGCCTGATCAGGCAGGGCGGCGGGAACCTGGTCACCGGTCGCCAACGGATCGAACTGGGTGGCAACGCCGCCAACACGGCCGTGGCCCTGGCCAGCCTCGGAGTGCCTACGACGCTGATCACCCGGACCGACGACGTGGGCCTCCACCTGTTCGACACCGCCACCCAGGGGGTGCCGGCCAGCGCCCAACACCTCGGGACCGCGGGCTCGCCGTCGACCACGGTGGCCCTGGAGGTCGCCGACCCGGGCGTCAACGTGATGCTCTCGGACCCTGGGCCCCTGGCCAGCCTGGGCCCAGGCGACCTGGAGGAGCCGGCCTGGCGGTCGATCGACCAGGCCGATACCGTCGCGGTCACCAACTGGGCCCAGACCCTGGAGCATGGGACCGAGCTGCTCCAGGCCGTGGCCCAGCGAGCCCACGACGCTGGCGCGTCGACCTTCCTGGATACCGGTGACCCGGCCCATCGACCCGAGGATGGCCGCGACCTGTTGAACCACCTCAAGGACGAGCCTCACCTGTCGGCCTGGGGGCTCAACGAGCACGAGGCCCGGTGGTTCGCCGGTCGCCTTCTGGACCAAACCCCTGGGACGCTCAAGGTGGACACCGCCGCCCGGACGCTGGCCGATCACACCGGCTGCAGGATCGACGTCCACACCGACGCGCAGGCGTTGACGGTCGACAAGGACGGCATCACACGTTGCCCGGCCTTCGACCTCCAGCCCACGAAGAGGACCGGCGCCGGAGATGCCTGGAACGCCGGCAACCTCGCCGCCAGCCTGCTCGGGTTGGGGCCCGAGGCCCGGCTGACCCTGGCCAACGCGGTGGCCGCCCTGACGATCACGGGACCAGCCCCAGGACCCCCGAGCCTGGAGGCCGTGGCCGGGTTCCTCGAGGAGCAGGGCCGGTGAGGCTGGCCGGTCCACCGGGGGACCCTCTGCCAGCCCAACAGAGCCTGTCGGACCCGTCCAAGGTGGCCGACGTGCTTCCACCTGAACCCCACCCTCCATCGTCTAAGTAGGACGGTCGCCTCCTTGGGTCGTGACCTCCCACGGTCCACGGATCCTGACCGCGCCGGCCCCCGAGGCCGCCGTGCCCTTCCTGCGCGAGCACCTGACCCACCGGATGGTCCAGGTCGTGGGATCGTGCACCATCGACTACCAGGGACGGGCCAGCTCGACCCTGGCCAGCGGCGAACGACTGGTGATCCTCAAGCCCGACGGGACCCTCTTGGTCCACACGGGCCAAGGCATCAAGCCGGTGAACTGGCAACCGTCGGGGACCAACGTGGCCGTGGCCGAGAAGACCTGGGACGACCAGCCGGTCGTGGTCATGACCGTGGAACGGACAAGCCCCCGGGAGATCGTGACCCTGGTCTTCGACGAGGTGCACCTGGCCGCGGCCTACGAGCTCCGGGACGACGAGGACCTGGACCTGTTCGGGACCGAGGCCGACATCCAGCAACTGCTGGGCATGCGTCCCCACCTGATCGAGGAAGGCTTCGAGCCTTACGACATGGAGCTCGACCGGCGCCGGGGCCCCATGGATCTCTACGGGACCGACGCCAACGGGACCCGGGTCGTGGTCGAGGTCAAGCGCCGCACGGCGGGGATCAAGGAGGCCCAGCAACTGGTCCGGTACACCGAGCGTGAGCGCGAGGTCCACGGCGAGGTGCGGGGCATCCTGGCCGCGCCCGGGATCAGCGACAAGGCCCACCGGTACCTGAAGGACAAGGAGCTGGAGTACAAGGAGCTGGACCTGGAGGAGCTGTTGCCCAAGCTGCCCCGGATCCAGGCCACCCAGCGGACCCTGGAAGGCTTCGCTGAGTGACCGCCGGTGCCCGGAGGGGTCATCCGCGCCAGACGAGGAAGACCAGGTAGGCGATGTAGCCCAGCAGGAGGACCCCGCCCTCCCGGCGATCCAGGTCCGAGCCGCGCCAGGTGAAGGCCATCAAGGCCAGGCCCGAGACGGCGATGACAGCCAGGTCGACGTTGGCCCGGGCGTCGTAGGGGATGTCGACCAGGGTCGAGGTGGCGCCGAGCACGAGAAGCAGGTTGAAGATGTTGGACCCGATGATGTTGCCGACCGCGATGTCGCTCTCGCCACGGAAGGCGGCGGCCAGGGTGGTGGCAAGCTCGGGCAGCGAGGTCCCCAGAGCCACCACCGAGAACCCGATGAACGCCTGGCTGACCCCCAAGGCCCGGGCCATGGCCACGGCCCCGTCGACGATCCACTCGCTGGCCACGAACAGGCCGATCAGGCCACCGACGACGGCGAACGTGACGAACCACCAGGACCGCTGGGTGGCCCCCTCGACGACCTCGCGACCCCGACCTGCGCGCCCGACCATGTAGCCCAGGTACAGCGCGAAGAGGCCCAGCAGGATCAGGCCATCGACCCGGGTGAGCACGTCGGCGCCACCGCCCCGGAGGAGGTCGTTGGCCACGACG